>NZ_BAABJZ010000063.1:0-16034 GCF_039543565.1 Ferrimonas pelagia
AGCATCATTGGGCTCGGCTTCCTTGTCGGCCTGGTTGGTTTGGCGATTGATCAGATCGCACTTTGGAAGCCGAGTTCCCTCCAAATCTGAGAACTCAGTGATCTACATTTCGGAACAGTTATTTAGCTTTGGTTGTTTCAGTATTCATTAAAAAATTTTCCCGCCACCTCAACGGCTGCTTTCATATCTGTCCCACATCCCTGTTCTTATTGATGCAATCAAGCACGATAGGCCGCGTACTAACATACGGCCGCAACGCCTGTCGCCGTATACCAATCAAACCAAGCCAACATAAACTGTATGCTTGTGGCATTAATGACGCTCAATGCCAGCCAATAGCCAAAGCCAAACTGAGTTCGCCGTCGCCACGGCGCTTTATGCGGCCACATTCGCTCTATCAAGCTGATCCCCCCTTTCACCAGCATACGGCTAAGCGCCCAAAACAAAGCCACCGCCCCAAACATCAGTGCATACCATTGCCAATCACCCGTCACTGAGCCCTCTACATCAAGCTCCCTGAAAAACATGGGGAGCGATACGCATGGGTAAAATAAGTAGATGAATTGGTCATCCCAACGGAGCAATAACAGTGAAAAAATAGTGCTATGGATTACTACCCATCCCACCAGATTTGGAATGAATATCAATAAAGCTGGATCAAGCAACACACCAATTAAGGCCATGCAAAGCATCAATAGTTGCACGCCCCAAATCGGGATGGGTCCTCGCCACACACTAAAATGATGACGCTCTGGCATCTTGTCCAGACGCTCAATCTGGACCGTGCCGTCGACTAGGACCTCGAGCGCGTCGCCCCGATTTAAAAAATCGACATGATGCTCCGCCACATCGAATCCTATGTCATCACAGCTGATCCAAGTACGGCGCTGCAACAGGGTTTTTCCGGCGTAACGGTAGATCTGTTTACCGTCATCCAACACAACTTCAAAGGGCTTGCCCGCCACATCAAATGAACGCTTTACCAGTTGGTAGCCTTGAGCTTTCTTGTCCTCTTGCATATCCCGGACAATATTTTCCGTTACCAATTCATCGTCCACCACGACCATGATTTGCGCGTTTCGACAGATAAACCACACAACATGGCCATCCACCACAAACTCCAGATCGCCATTGAACGCCCACGAATAGCGTTCCAATAACACATCGCCATTGTAGTGATAACGCTCAAAACCGGTCCCGTTAAATGTCACCTCAAACGGTTTTCCTGCAACCTCAAATACTGCCTTCACTGCGCAAACCTATCCCTTTGGTTTGCCGTTAATCTAAGGGTAAATACACCTCACTCCTAACCGGTAGTGACCACAAAAGCAGAGAGCTCGCATCGGCGCTTTTCACTGCTGTCGGCTCAGCAACGCCACCGGCCTTAGATATGAATGACGTTGCTATGTCTGCGGCTTGCAGACGCTAGGCACAAGAGCTTTGACCGCAGCATCTAGCGGTCTATACAAAAGGGGAAACCGTCGATCTCTGAGCCGATGCTCCGCCACTGTCTCAAGCCGTTGCTGCCGGTCACTTCGAGGCCAATGGCGATTGAGATCGCGCCTGATGATCAGGTCGAGGGCCTCAAATACATTGAGATGACGTTGGCTGAGCCGGATAAAAACGGCCGCTGCCGTCCTCAACCTTGGGTCGTGCGCGGCTCAGACTTGATGGTCACCGCCATCGACGAAGGCCGTCGCGCCGCTATGGGCATTCTCGATATGCTGGACAGCCGTCAAAGCTAAGAGAAACATCCGCCCAGACCCAACAACGCCCGCTCAATAGAGCGGGCGTTGTTGGGTCTGGACTCAGCTTAGCCCCAGAATTTCCACCATGCGGGCTTACCTTTCGCCTTGCTTTGCTGCGCCTCGTCCTCATCCTTGGTTGACCTTTCCGCCCCATCGGGCTCAGGCCGCTCTCGCTCCGGCAATTGCACCGGCCGCTCTCGCTCCGGCAGTTGCACCGGCTTGTCTCGCTCCGGCAGTTGCACCGGCTTGTCTCGCTCCGGCAGTTGCACCGGCTTGTCTCGCTCCGGCAGCTGCACCGGCTTGTCCCGCTCCGGCAGTTGCACCGGCCGCTCCCGCTCCGGCAGTTGCACCGGCCGCTCTCGCTCCGGCAGTTGCACTGGTCGCTCGTCTTCCGGCAGTTGCTCAGGCTTGCCTTTACGCTTGTCCTTATCCTTATCCTTGTCCTTGCTCTTATTACGCATCTCTTGTTTGTGCGCCTCTTTCTGCTCTTCTGTCGGCGGCTTACCTGATCCCGCCCACTCGGGCTTCTTGGCCACCACACCCGTACTGGCCACGCCCAACAACACGAGCATCAGCCCCGCGACCCTGAACTTCCCCACACCTCGGCTCATGGATGACTCCTTTATCATTACGTTTAGCAAAGATGGCTGCTACCCGAGGGTTACGCCAATCGTGGCCTCGATGTGCCGTTAACGCTCAGCAGTTTGTCAGCGCCAATGCCCGCTTGGCCCGTGCCAGCAGATCCGCCCGCTGCACCAAGCCCTGATAGCCGCCGTTGATCTTGTGGGTTATCGCCTTAAGATCGTCCTGATCCGCCAATCCACTCAGGTGATGACGATTCCAAAACCAGCACGCCGAAGCCACCGCCAGCTCCGGCTCATCCGCCACCCGCTGCGGACTGGCCAGCAGATCGATCCCTTCATAGCGGCCAAAGTCACGATAGTTGTCACAGCCGGTTAGCTGGATCAGCCCACGGCCACGATAACGCCAGCCATCGCCGCTATCACGATCGCCATTGCCCATGCGATCGGCATAGACGCGATTGGCGATCTGCTCTGGTTGGCGAGCACAACGCTGGGCCTCTCCATCCGTCGAAAAATACTTGCCAAACACCCCCCGCAAGGCGCTGGCACTGTAATTGAGGTTCTCACTGGTGTAACAAAATCCGCCACTCTCATGACCGATCTGGGCGAGAAAGTGAGCCTGCCGCAATCGCGTCGTGATCGCATAGCGCGGTAGCACCTGATTCAAGGCGTCACAGTAAGGAGCCAACCGCTCTTGCGGGGTTTGGGGGAAGATCTGCGCCAGTTGCGGCAGCGTAAGCGCCCCTGCCATTGACACGGCATGGGCAAGGCCGCGGCTCGGCACGGTCAGCGTTGCCACCGCCGCGCTCTGCGGCAGGTTAAGCACCAACTTTTGCCCGACCTGAATGCTGCCCGGATCGGTCAGTTGGTTGTCGCGAACGATGGTCTCCACCGCACGTCCACTGCCCAAATAGGTCGTCGCGATGGCAGACAGGGTGTCGCCGGGTTTCACGGTATAGATCATAAGACACTCCTTTGTCTTGCTCTCAGGCGCGAGATGGCACCGGCCCCTTAGCGCTGCGCGCGTGTTGGCCAGCCCATCAGGCTTATTGGTGAATATGGTAGTACTGGGTCAGCTTGGCGATCGCCTCATTGAGCGCCTTGACCGCGTTCATGTCCGAGCTTTGCTTGGCTTTCATCGCGGCCAGGATCACCGCGTGATGCTCCTTGAGCTTCTTCTCATAGTCCTCACCGGGCTTGACCCGTTGCGCCAGGAAGTACTCCGCCATTACGGTGATGATATGACTGGCGTGGGACTCCTTATTCATCACCCAGCGGGTGAACTGATTCTGCGACTGCACATCTTTCTTGCCCGCCAGGGCGTTCATCTCGGTGATCGCCTTTTCGATGGTGGTGGCGTCCTCCATCATCGCCTTCACCCGGGCGCCGTCATCATAAATGCCACAAGGTACCTGACAGTGAGCCAAGGCACTGGGGCTGGCCAATGCCACCATCAATAGGCCGAGCACCGGTAGAAATGTCCGTAATCGCGCTGTCATCATTCGCTCCTTTGCTTTGCTGTTTGCTCATCAAATATCGGAATGGATCGACCGCTTGCTGATCCTTACGCCAGCATAGCTCACTCTTTGAACAAAAATCGCAGTAAAAAGCCCCGTGCTGGACGGGGCTGATCCGATCACGACGACGCACGTTATTTACTTAGAATGTCGATCACGTCCGGCGTGTTGCTAGCGAGGGCACCGTGCACCCGGATGGACAGCTTCAGCGTTTCCACCTGCTCACCCAGATCCGGCGTTTGATCGGGAGTGAAACGGTAGTGCCCGGCTGACAACTCTCTCAGATCGCCCAGACAGGCTGGGCGATCCTGACAACAGCCAAACTGATCGTTGGTGTGCCATGGGAACTGAAAGGCACCGGTCGGCTCGCCACCGAAACCAAAGTAGGTCACGCTGTCGTCACTGGCACCGCGAACGGCTTTACCGTCCTGATCGCGCAGCTGAAACGCCACTTGGGGGAATCATCTTGTCGGGCTTACATCCGTCCGTTCTGCAGAACGAAATACACGATGTGATCCGATACCCTGATAAGCGGATCACGGCAAAAGCGGGCAGACTCCGTAGACTTATCAATGACTTTACTTTCTTCTCGCAGGTGTCATGGTTCAGATCGGTCAATGCCGCTATCTCACGCAGCAAAAACGGTTGCTCAACTCCCAAGGGGAATCGTGGGAATTACCTCGAGCCGAAGCTCAGGTGCTCACCTGCCTACTGGACCACCCAAATAAGCCGGTCGATAAGAAAACCTTACGCTGCGGCAGCTTCGATCACCCCCAATTCAGCGAGTCCGCCGTGGTTCGCGCCGTGTTCCAGCTGCGCAACTTCTTGCAAGACGACGACCACACCTTGATTGAAACGGTAAAAGGGGTGGGCTACTGCCTGATGCAAACGCCACAGCCGGCTCAAACCGCGCCCGCAACAGAACCGGTCGCCCCACCCGCCAAGCGACGCTGGCCGCTCGCCGGCAAACGCACGATATTCGGACTCGCTCTGATCGTCACCGTGCTCGCTGCACTTTGGCTGTGGGTCAAACCCGGCCCATTTGAGCCTCACCCCGCGGCGCTCAAGCAGATCAACCATTCCCTGCCCAGCGGTGAGGTCGTTGAGCTGCTCTGGCACAGCCCGGCCAGTGGCCACCTGCGACAAGATCACCTGAGTGAGCAGATCCAGGCGGCGGCCGACGCCTGCTCAGAGTTCCCCTGGCAGCAGATCTACCTGTCGGTCGCCGCCGACCAACAAGGCTTAGCGGTCACTCTGGCCGGCAGAGTGCAAGGCCAGCTCCGATCGCGCAATCTGAAGATCTCCGATACCCGATCCCAGGCGGATTTCAACCCGTCTCAATGGCTTAATGACGGAGGTTTGTGTGACCAATAAGCTGCGCGCAGGCTTGCTCCTCGTCCTGCTCATGATCATCGCCTTAGGCCACTGGCTCCGGCCGGAAGCGCCCTACCTGCGCCTCAATTGCCACAATGAGCTGTACGACTCGACCCAGCCAACCGCTGGCATGGAAGCGTATATGGTGGCCGACTATGTCTTTTTTAATGACAGCGCCCGGATCTACTATCGCTACTTCAGTATCAGCGGTGACGCCATCGCCAGCCTGATCCTCTCCGGAACCCGAGACAATCGCGATACCGACCGACTCTTGCTGTCGATGGACCAGTTCACGCAACAGGTGCACATCACAGATCAGCCCTTGCCGGCGCAGCTGCGACAGATGCTCAATACCATTGAGCGCAATATGGATGATCGGGGCATTCACCCGATCCGCATGCAGGTGCTCGAACGTCACCATGAGCACAGCGCCATCATTGTCCAGTTTGAGCCCAGCCAAGCCGTCGGCTCCTGCGTCTACAGCGATTAGCGTGCCTGTCCTAGCTTGATATCCCGACGGAATTGGTCGCAGTGATAGACGCAAGGGCGGCAAGATCTGGTACTATATGCGCCATTGTTTGACCCCTAGACACAGCGGATCCCATCATGAAAATTGGCATTATTGGCGCCATGGAGCAGGAAGTTTCCCTGCTACGCAGCCAGATCAACAACCTCCAGATCGACACCATCGGCGGCATTGAATTCTATCAAGGCCAGATCGGCGACACCCTAGTGGTACTGACTCGCTCCGGGATCGGCAAAGTGACCGCCGCCATCGCCACCAGCGTCCTGATCGAACGCTTCGCCCCCGATGCCATCATCAACACCGGCTCGGCCGGCGGTTTTGCCAAGGAGCTGGCGATCGGTGATGTGGTGATCTCCTCCGAAGTGCGTCATCACGATGTCGATGTCACCGCATTCGGCTACGAGATGGGCCAATTGCCCGGTCAGCCGGCGGCGTTCCGTCCAGAAGCCAAACTGGTTGCTGCGGCACACGCCGCCATCGAAAAAGTGGGCGAAGTGAAAGCCATCGAAGGGCTGATCTGTACCGGTGACGCCTTCATTGCCGATCCTGCGCGCACCCAACAGATGCTCAGCCACTTCCCAGCCATGGCGGCCTGTGAAATGGAAGCCGCCGCTATCGCGCAAACTTGTCACCAGTTCGGCACCCCGTTTGTGGTGATCCGCGCGATCTCCGACAACGCCAACGACGACGGCGCCGTCGACTTCGACAGCTTTATTGTTAAGGCTGGCGAACACTCCGCCAAGGTGGTGATCGCCATGCTGGGTCAACTGGCTGGTTGATCATGGCAACATTGGGTCCTTACGCCTCGCTGCTGCTTCCCCCCCTGATCTTGGCGCTGGCCTATCTGCTGGCGCTGTTGATCCCGGACGCTTACCGACCACGGCGCTATCTGGCGCCGCTGGCGGAGGCGATAGCCCGTAAGACCCATCATGCCAATCGCAGCCAAGAGCAGCAGCGGATCGCCGGTGCGCTCGCGCTAACAGTGCTGCTGCTGCCCGTCGGAGTGACACTGCTGTTGCTCACCCAAGTCGCCGCCTACCCGCTGCCCTTCGAGCTGCTCCTGCTGGCCTGGATGATGCCGGGTCCAGCGATAGCCAAAGACACGGAATATCTGGTGGCGTACCTCAATGCCGGGCAAAAGCAGCAAGCCCGCCAGCGCCTCAGCCACTGGACCATCCGTGACACCGCGCCGCTGTCCGAGCTGGGCTTGGCGAAAGCCAGCATTGAGAGTCAGCTGGCCCATCAACGTAACCAACTGTTCCTACTCATACTCTGGTACTGCCTAGGTGGCCTGCTCCTGGCCGCCATCGCCTGGTGCTGCGCCGAGCTTTGCCGCTATTGGCATAAAGCACGCCCCGGCATGGCCGCCTACGCTGGCCCAGTGACCTGGCTCAACGCCGTGTTGCAGTGGCCGGTGAATCTGTTGCTGGCTGCAACACTGACGCTGTACGGCTCACCCATAACTCTGTGGCACGCTCGTCATCAACTGACCGGCGATTGGCAAAGCCGTAACCAACAATGGCCCCAGCTTAGCCTGGCCTGCAGCCTGCACCGTCAACTTGGCGGCCCCTGGCTGTTAGAGGGACAACGTTTGCTGCGGCCCCGACTGGGCCCGGCCAATAACGTCGAAAGCGACGACGTCCTGCGCACCCGACGCCTGCTCAGTTACGCCGGCTGGCTGTGGTTGGCACTCGCCTTCCTGCTCGGCGCCGCCCTAACCTTGCTCTGGCACCACACGCTCACCCTTTAACAAAAAATCTGAGTCTCATGGATCTGACCACCCCTGCCCTGCTCTTCCCAGCGATCTCGCTCTTGCTGCTGGCGTACACCAACCGATTCTTGTCACTGGCCGCACTGATCCGATCATTAGCCCCACAAACCAAAGACTGCCCCGATGGCAACTGTGCGCCGGCAACACAACAAGTGAACAACCTGCGCCGCCGCATCGTGCTGATCCGCCGCATGCAAGAAAGTGGCGTGCTCAGTTTTGTCTTCTGCGTATTGAGTATGCTGTTGATCTATTTAGAATTGGATTCAGCAGCCTTTTGGACCTTTGGCGCCAGTCTGGCCCTGCTGATCTACTCTCTGTTGCTATCAGTGCTGGAGATCCGCATCTCTCAGCAAGCACTCGATATCTTTTTGGACAGCTTGGAATCATGAATCAATTCATCTACGCCGCCGATCTGTTTGGTACCGTGGTGTTTGCTATCTCCGGCGCCTTGGCCGCCGGACGCCTACGTATGGATCCCTTCGGTGTCCTGGTGCTGGCCGGCGTCACCGCGGTGGGCGGTGGCACGGTGCGCGACGCTATTCTCGGCGCGACGCCGGTGTTTTGGGTCACCGACACCCTCTACGTCTGGCTGATCGGGCTCACCGCTACCCTGGTGATGCTGCTGGTGCGCTGCCCCCGACGCCTTAGCGGCAAATGGTTTCAGGTGGCCGATGCCATCGGCTTGGCGGTCTTTACCGTGATCGGCGCCCAGAAGGCCCTGGCCTTTGGCGCATCGCCGATCATTGCCGTCATGATGGGCACCATGACCGGGGTGATGGGCGGCATGATCCGCGACGTATTGTGCCGCGAAGTCCCGCTGGTGCTGCGCACCGAGATCTACGCCACCGCGTGCATTGCCGGTGGGATCCTGTATACCGGTGCACTGGCGCTGCAACTGGATGCCGTATTAGCGGCCATTATCGCTATGATCGGCACCTTAGTCCTGCGGCTCTTTGGGATCTTCAGCGGACTGTCCCTGCCGGCATTCGCATTAGACAACCGGCCCAAGGGCTAAATACATTGAATGAGCACACGCTCGGGAGGGAACATGCGCCGCTTTCTCGGAACCATTTTGGCACTGGTGCTCAGCGTGACACTACCGCTATGGGCTGCTGACGGGCCCCAAGGGCCACAGCTGCCAGCGCAGTTAATGCTGGCCGAGCGCTATATGCAGGCGCTGACCCAGCGCAACTACAATCAGTTAGCGCGCTTTTATGATCGCGATACCGTTTGGCACGACCAAACCGCCAATAAGAAGATCACCGGACGGCGCGATATCATCGCCTTTCAACGCCGGGTACACACCTACACTCAGGAGTACGAGTTTGTCTCCGATCACGCCTTCTACAACGGTAACCTGGTGGTGATGATCGGCAGTTACTACTACAAGGCCCGGGGCGATCTGTTTGGCCACCCGGGTGAGTCCATCCTCTTTTCCCTGCCCGGCGTCACCACCTTGAAGCTCGACATGGACAAGCAGCGGATCAAGCAGCATACCGATCTGCTCGACTATCGCAGCATGAAGGATCAGCTCAAGCTGTATTAATACGGCCGCCGGCCAATTCCACGCTTCCGCCCTAAGGCAAACGCCGCTTTGCCCCCGAGATCAGCAATAACCACTAAGCTTGGTGGGGACTTTTGCCCGACACGGACGTTGTTACCTGTGTTTTGGACTGAGGTTGATATGCTCAAAGACTTCAAAGAATTTGCCATGCGCGGCAATGTCGTCGACATGGCGGTCGGGATCATCATCGGCGGCGCCTTCGGCACCATCGTCAAATCCTTAGTCGCCGATGTACTGATGCCCCCGATCGGGGTACTGCTTGGCGGCGTCGACTTTACCGATCTGTTCTGGGTCGTGAATGAGGGCAGCACGCCCGCGCCCTACGCCACCCTCGCTGCAGCCAAGGAAGCCGGCGCCGCAGTGATCAGCTACGGCGTGTTCATCAATGCCCTGATCAGCTTCCTTATCGTCGCCTTTGCGGTGTTCCTACTGATCCGCGCCATCAACAAACTCAAAACTGAAGCCCCACCGGCCGATCCCACCAGCAAACCCTGCCCAGCCTGCCTCAACGACGTACCGCTTAAGGCGACTCGATGTGGTCACTGCACCTCGGCACTGAACGCCGACGACGGATAACGCTCCCCACGCCTAAGCGACATGGCGGCTCAGGCGCCGAAACAGCCGCGCCCCGCCATAGGCGCGGGCGTAGCAGACACAGACATAGCCGATCACCAACGTCGCGATCGCCAGTTCAAGATCCGCCAGAGTCCACAACAACTCGGCGTAATCGAGTTGGCGCTGCGCAAAAAAGCCGGCGCACTGATAGAGCGCGCTGGCCCCGATCACCAAGGGGAAGGTAAAGGCGGCAAAGCCTGGGGTGAAGGGCTGGCGCAGCAGCTGGATCAGCGCCAGATAGACCAATGCCGTCATCAGCAGGGCGATCCCCAGCAGCAGGGCGATGACCAGCGGCTGGACCGGCTCGATCAGGCTCAAATAACCGGTCAATGACAAGCTGGCTGGCGCCGCCAGGATCGCCAAGGTCGGAGCGGCGGCGGATGGCAAGGGGCCGTGAAACATCAGGCGGTACAGCATCAACGGCAGCATCACGCCATACGCCGCCATCCCGGCATAGAGCAGCAGGGAGGCCACGGGCACCATGGCGTCGTTCGGGCAGGTAACCGCCGCAACGATGATCCCCACCGGCGGCACAAACCAGCTAGGGGCAATACGCTGCCAGCCCAAACTCGGCCATTGATGACGGACAAAGCCCGCTAACAGCAGCAGGTGAAGCAGCACCGCAGCGCCCCACAAGATCTGTGCAGCAAGCTCGCTGAGCGCCCCCAGGCTCAAGGAGATCACCATCAGTGCCATCGAAAATGTAGGCGCGACGCTGCCCACCACGGCGTGGCCCAGATCCGCCGGCAGTTGCCGCGGGCAACTCAGGTACTTAAGCAGCACCGGCAGAAGCAGCATCGCCGCAACCAACCCCAACGCCCATTGCATTGCGCCCGACAGCGCCAAGCGCTGATCCAAGTTTAACCCTAAGCTGGCCAATCCCAGCGCCAACCCCGCCAGCGGCGTGGGGATCTGTTGCAAGCCTTTGACTATGCTCATCTCTCTATCCGAATTCTCACCCTATCTAGTCTATTGTGAGCGCATCAAACATTTAATAATATCGAAAGAATGGAGCCACCCCGTACAGAAAAACTAAATGGCCAGATTATCGCTGCATCAACTGAACGTGTTCTGTCATGTCGCCAACAACGGCAACCTAGGCCAGAGCGCCGAGCAACTGCACCTAAGTCGAGGGGCGGTGTCACAGGCACTCAAAACCCTGGAGCAACAACTGGGCGTCACCCTGTTTGAGCGCAGCGTGCAGGGACTGGCACTCAACAGCCATGGCCATCAACTGCGCCCCAAAGCCGAGGCGATCCTGGCGCAAGAGCAGGAGTTGCTCCAACTGTTTCACCCGTCCGGCGCCCTCGCAGGGCTCCGATTAGGCGCCAGCCGTTCGATCGGCACCTACCTGCTCCCCGGCCTGCTGGCCCAATGGGCCGAGCCCCAGCTGCCGAGCATCACCTTGGCCAACAGCCATCAACTGCAGCAGCAACTGCTGAACTATCAGCTGGACATCGCCCTGATCGAGAGTGAACGGATCGATCCCCGCCTGATCCGCCACCATTGGCGTCGTGATGAGATGGTCTTGATCGGCCCACCGGCGCATCCGTTGGCCGATCGTCAGGTGAGCTGGGCTCAGCTCGAGGGGCAACGCTGGGTGCTGCGCGAAGCGGACTCCGGCAGTCGCGAGCAGTTTGATCACCATATCCAGCCCTTCCTCCAGCAGGCCAGCATCGTGCTGGAGCTCAGCGATCTCGAAGCGGTCGCCCGGGCAGTAGAGGCCGGACTGGGCCTGTCGCTGTTGTCCCGCTTGGTGTGCGCGGCGCCGCTGGCGCAACACACCCTATCCGAGCTGCGCCTGCCCCAGCCACTCTATCGGCGTTTTTCCGTGGTCTACCGGCCAGAAAGTGCCGCACTGCCGCAACTCCAGCAGCTGTTACAGCGCTTACAGATCGTCGATTAATTCCAAAAAAAAGGCCTCCAGTTGGAGGCCTCATGCGAGCGGATAGCTAACCGCAGATCACTTCAGGGTGATCCGAGCAAACTTACGCTTGCCCACTTGGTATACCGCGGTACCGGCCGCAGGCACCAGCTTGGTGTCTTCGATCTTATCACCGTCGATCTTCGCGGCGCCCTGACGGATCATCCGCATCGCATCGGACGTGGTGTTGACCAGAGCCGCTTCTTTTAGCAAGTTGGCGATCGCCATGCCCGCTTCAAACTCCAGCTCAGGCATCTCATCCGGGATGGCGTTCTTGGAGAAACGCTGAATGAAGTCCTGATGGGCCCCTTCTGCGGCCGCTTCATCATGGAAGCGAGCAATGATCTCCTTGGCCAGCGCGATCTTCACATCACGCGGGTTAGCACCGCCAGCAATGTCAGCCTTGAACTGTTCGATCTCCTCCAGTGGACGGAACGACAGCAGCTCGTAGTAGCTCCACATCAGATCATCAGAGATGGACATGATCTTACCGAACATATCGTTCGGCGCATCGGATACACCAATGTAGTTGTGCGCCGACTTGGACATCTTCTTAACGCCATCCAAGCCCACCAACAGCGGCATGGTGATCACCACCTGACGCGCCTGACCTTCGGCTTTTTGCAGCTCACGGCCCATCAGCAGGTTAAATTTCTGATCGGTCCCGCCCAGTTCAACGTCCGCCTTCAACGCGACTGAGTCATAGCCCTGCAGCAGCGGGTACATAAACTCATGGATCGCGATGGACTGGCCACCGGCGTAACGCTTCTTAAAGTCGTCACGCTCCAGCATGCGCGCCACAGTCTGCTGCGAGGCTAAGCGCAACATGCCTTCGGCGCCCAACTCACCCAGCCAGGTGGAGTTGAACTCGATGCGGGTCTTAGCCGGGTCCAAAATTTTGAACACCTGCTCTTTGTAGGTTTCCGCGTTAGCGAGCACTTGCTCTTTGGTCAGCGGCGGGCGGGTGGTGTTCTTACCGGACGGATCACCCACCATGCCGGTAAAGTCGCCGATCAGGAAGATCACTTCGTGACCCAGTTCCTGGAACTGACGCAGCTTGTTGAGGATCACGGTGTGGCCCAGGTGAATATCTGGCGCGGTAGGATCCGCACCCAGTTTCACGATCAGGGGACGGTCCAGCTTGAGCTTAGCGATCAGCTCCTCTTCCACCAGGATCTCGTCGGTACCACGGCGGATCTCAGCCAACGCCTTATCTAAATCAGTCATGCAAAGCTCTCCGCACGGTTTGAATCTTTCTGCAAAGGCGATAATGTTACTGGTTAGGCTCAGTAAAGGAAAGACTGTGGGTTGTTGGTCGTGAGCACCAACGCAGTACCAGTGAGGGTGAGGAACAGTGAACAGGCAACAAGCCAAACGAACGCCAGCGAAGCGTACGTATTCCGGAATGGCTCCAGCAATAAAGCTGCTGAGGCAACTGCCCGGTCAACATCAATTGGGGATCGCCATCTTAGTGGTGATGATCACGCTGCTCGGTGCCCTGCCATCGGCGCAGCAATTGGCGCGCCAGCATAGCGATCCACCGCCATTGGCGCAGCGCCTACCGCTGCCGCTGCCCTTGCAGGCAAGCGCCACAACGACGGAGCCAGAGCCCGAGCCATTGCAATGGCACAGCATCGAGGTGCGCTCCGGCGACAACTTGGCCAAACTGTTTGACCGAGCCGGCCTCTCCGCCAGCACCTTGCATCGCATCACCCAACTTGAGCAAGCGGGCAAAACACTGGTTAAGATCCTGCCGGGGCAAACCATCGAGTTGGGGTACCTCAACGAGGCGTTCGTCGCGCTGCGTTATGTCCTCAATGCCACCGACACCCTGCTGATAGAGCGTAAGGGCGACCAGTTCGAAGAAAGCCTTCAACACAAAGAGCTGGAGAGTCGACATCGCTTCGCCAGCGCTGAGATCAGCAGCAATTTCTGGAACGCTGCAGTCGAGGCGGGCATGCGGCCCAATCAGATCATGCGACTGGCCGGCCTGTTCGGCTGGGACGTCGATTTTGCTCTGGATATCCGCCAAGGCGACCGTTTCTCGGTGCTTTGGCAAGACAACTATGTCCAAGGCCGATTTGCCAGCGAAGGCAATATCCTGGTGGCGGAGTTCGTCAACCAAGGCCAAACCTTCCGGGCGGTTCGCCACAGCGACGGCGAATATTACAATGCCCAGGGACAACCCATGCGCAAAGCCTTCCTGCGCGCCCCGGTGCAATTTAACTACGTCAGCTCCAACTTCAATCCGCGCCGCTTGCATCCGGTCACCGGCCAAGTTCGCGCCCACAATGGCACCGACTATGTGGCACCGGTCGGCACCCCCATCATGGCGGCGGGCGACGGGGTCGTCACCCACGCCACCTACAACAAACTCAACGGCAACTATGTGTTCATCAAACACTCGGACACCTATGTCACCAAGTACCTGCACCTGTCTAAGCGCTCGGTCAAAAAAGGGCAACGGGTCAAACAGGGTCAAACCATTGGCCAGCTCGGTGCCACCGGTCGCGTCACCGGCGCGCACCTGCACTATGAGTTTTTGGTCAATGGCGTCCATCGCAACCCCCGCACAGTCAAACTGCCAGAGAGCAAACCCTTAGTCGCAGAGGAAAAGCGCCGGTTTGCTGAGATCTCAGAGCAACGCTTGAGACAGCTCGCACACCGTCAGGCCGTGTTACTGGCAATGCAGTGAGCACACTGCCATGCTAAGTCGCAGTTTGCTGACGACCTAAGTCGATGGTGAGGCCGGCCTAGGGCCTGGCCGGATATCGACTAGGGCCGCACGGTCGGTTCGAGATGGAGAAGTACCCGTATGACCTATTGCATTGGCTTGATGTCCGGCACCTCGATGGATGGGATCGATGCGGTCCTCGCGCGATTTGACCAACGCGGCCACCCAAGCTTGGTGGCGAGCCACAGCCTAGCGCTGCCGCCGACACTGCTGACCGAGCTGCACAGGCTGTGCAGCCCGGCGGACAATGAGATAGACCGTATGGGACGGGCCGATCGCGCTATCGCGCTGTGCTTTGCCGAAGCGGTACAAGGGTTGCTGGCCAAGACCGAGATCGATGCCGCGCAGATCGCCGCCATCGGCAGTCATGGCCAGACCGTGCGCCACCACCCGGACGGCCGCCATGCCTTCACCCTGCAGTTGGGCTGCCCCAGCACACTGGCGGTTGCCAGCGGGATCGACGTCATCGCCGATTTCCGCCGCAAGGACATCGCCCTCGGCGGCCAAGGGGCGCCGCTCGTTCCGGCGTTTCACCACAGCTTGTTCCGCGCCAGCACGCCACGCCTGATCGTCAATATCGGCGGGATCGCCAATCTCACCTGCCTCAATGATCAGCAAGTGCTGGGTTACGATACCGGCCCAGGTAATACCCTGATGGATGCTTGGTGTCGGGAGCACTTTCAGCAAAGCTATGACAACGGCGGCCAGATCGCCGCCGGTGGCCAAGTCAACGGTGCCCTGCTCAAACGCCTACTCGCCCACCCCTATTTTGCCCAGCCGCTCCCCAAAAGCACCGGACGCGAGCTGTTTAATCTCCACTGGCTGCACAGCCAGCTGGGCAGCTTGGATGCGATGCCAACCGAGGATGTGATGGCGACCTTGCTGGCATTGACCGTGCAAAGCATTGCCAAATGCGCCCAAAATCACGCCGCCAGCGGCGAGCTGTATCTGTGCGGTGGCGGCGCCTTTAATGACGAGCTGGTCCGTCAGCTGACGATCGCCCTGCCTGACTACCAAATCGACACCACCGCCGCCCTAGGGCTGGACCCGCAACTGGTGGAAGGCGTCGCCTTCGCCTGGCTGGCCTGGCGTCACCTCAATGGCCTGCCCGGCAACCTGCCCGCCGTTACCGGCGCGGCGCGCGAAGCGGTGCTCGGCGGGCGCTATCCGGCTCGTTAAATCGTTTCGCCCCTGCCTTATTCCAACAAATGCCGAGGTCTAAATCCTCGGCATTTGTCCTATGAAGCATTAGGCTCTGTGTCAGGGCCATAAGCATTACATCGTCTCCTACAGATCGCTACAGCAAGAGCCGTCATCCTGACCGCATCAAAACATCGACAATTTCGCTAAATAACTGTTCCGAATTGTGCTACATCCAGACTTTACCAGCGCTGATCCCGCGGTTAGGTGCCATAAGCACTTAGCAACGGGACACTGAGACCGAGCAACGCAAGTTCCTAGTTGAAGAGCGTTCCTGGTTCCTCAGAGCAAAAACCAGAGCCACAGGGCCTGGAGGTCGGTATGCCTTTAGGAACGCTTCTCCCCTAGCAACTAAATAACTGTTCCGAAATGTAGATCACTGAGTTCTCAGATTTGGAGGGAACTCGGCTTCCAAAGTGCGATCTGATCAATCGCCAAACCAACCAGGCCGACAAGGAAGCCGAGCCCAATGATGCT
>NZ_BAABJZ010000064.1:0-20745 GCF_039543565.1 Ferrimonas pelagia
TTGCTTGGTGGCAATAGCATTGTGGAACCACCTGATCCCATGCCGAACTCAGAAGTGAAACGCAATCGCGCCGATGGTAGTGTGGGAGTTCCCATGTGAGAGTAGGTCACCGCCAAGCGCCTAATTTGCTGATATGGCTCAGTCGGTAGAGCGCACCCTTGGTAAGGGTGAGGTCCCCAGTTCGATTCTGGGTATCAGCACCATATACAAAAAACCCCAGCCTATCGGCTGGGGTTTTTTGTTGTATGCGAAAAATACAAAAGACCGGCCGGTGTTGTCTTTACCCTTTGTTGTTAAATTGTTACAACAAAGCATGGCGTTACTTTCCGAACCCAATCGACCCCATTTGCAACGTGGGGGCCAGGCAACAACCTTATGTCAGGGCACGCTTACCGGCGATCGGCTCTATCCCGCGTTTGATCTACGGCTACTGCATCGATACGTGGTCCAGCAATTGGGCGCGGCTGAAGGCCAAGCCTTGTTGCAGTCGTTGACACTCCATCCCGATGAGCTTGACCATCGGCCCTTTATTTTCGCTTGGCAAATGCTGGCTGCTTTGGCGTGGGCGAGTAATCGATTGCCAGGGCCTGCTGCCGGGATCCGCTTTGGTTTGATCTTTCGGCCGACGGATCTGGATCTTCTGCTGCCTAAGTTTGCTCAATGCCGGGACTTGGCCGAGTTGTATGAGCTTACCAAGCAGGAACCTGCACTTATGGGCTGGTTAACGGACCATATCGAGCGGTTTGAGGCGGACCATTTGTGTGTGCGCTGCCTGAATGTCGGTGCGATTGAGCCCGCGGCCTTATTGTTTTTGTTCGAACACAGTGTGGCGTCGATGCTGACGATCGCCCGTCATTGCTGTGGTGGGTCGGTTCGCTTGGAGCGAGTCTGCTTTGCCAGTCCCTGCCCAGGTCCTGAAGCTGTGGCGCTGTACGAGCGATTATTGGGTTGTGCGGTGCAATTTGATTGCGATTATTTTGAATGGCGGTTGGCGCGGGAGCAGTTATCGGCGCCGGTTAACGCCGATCTGACGTCCGAGTCATTGGGGTTGTTCGAACGGCCTGAGCAAGCATCGCTGATCGATCGGGTGGTGGCGATCTTATTGCGTGCGCCGCACGCCTTTCCCTGCTTGGAGCACCTGGCTGTTCAGCTGAACCTTTCTTGCCGAACCCTTCGGCGCCGGCTCCGACAAGCCGGTACATCCTATCAAAAGATCCAGAATATGGTGCGCTGCCAGTTAGCGTTAACCTGGTTACACCAGCAGTATGACATCGAAGAGATCAGTGAGCGGCTGGGCTTCGGTGATGTCAGTAACTTTCGCCACGCGTTTAAGCGGTGGTTGGGGATCCCTCCGGGCCAGTTACTCGACGGCTAATGGCATTGGCCTAGCTCCGGCGGCAGGCTGTCGATCCATTGGCGCACCAAGGTGATGGCGTCGGTGTGGCTGAGCGCTCGCCCTATCGGGGGCATGCGATCCTTGGCGCCGAGCTGCTCCATGCGATAAGGCAGGATGGAGGCGTTGCCGTTTGCCGGTACGATATCGTAGTCCAGTCCCGCTTCTCCCCCGTCATAGCCAGGCGGCTGCTTGCACAGGCCGTATTCGTGGCTGTGGGGCTCGACAAAGAAGCCTAACCTCAGCCCGGACAAGCTGGCTTGCCCTTCGGGGCGATGACAGTGACCGCAATTCACGTCCAGGTAGCTGCGCACCCGAAGTTCGGAGGGGGCGGTATCGTCGCTTAGGGCCACGGCCGTGGGGATCGTGTTGATCTCTGGCACTCCTGTCAGCTGATCATTGGCCTGCCACCGTGCCAACTGATTGACCCCATCTGATCCGGGGCGATTGAGCAGCCGGGCTTTGGGGCCAATAGGACTGAACTGGACCCGCTCCCCTTCGGCTCGCTGGTGGCATTGCTTGCACTGGGGCTGGGACGGCACTTGGTAGGTAAAGCTTTTCTCTTCGCCTTGGTCGATTAAGGTGTGGGGGATCTGTGCCCCCGCCAGAGCCAGTTTGGCCTGCTGATCCTGCCAGACGTAGGGCAGTGCCACCCAGCCGCTCTCGCGGTGGATCAGCAGTCGGGTTTCGATCAGGGTCTCGTTGTTGGCGCCGGACAGTCCGGTATCCGCTGGCAGTGCAAAGCTTTTCACCAGCACCGTCCCTACGGGCATGCTTATCACCTCGCTATCCTGATATTCCATAGTGCTGGCTTGAGGTAAAAACAGGTAACGGTATTTGCTGGCGTGATCGGAGAACAGCTCCGCGGTGAGCAGGTATTGCTGACCCGGTTGGCGCGGATCCCGCGTTGGCTGGGTTGGATCGACAAACAGGCTGTAATCCGAGAGGCTGGGACAGTCCTCGGACATCAATGCCGACCAGTTCACTTCCGATGTGGATTGATCGCATAGGGAGGCGGCAGTGGGGGGCTCCGGCGTGGTGATGGGCGGCGTCGGTGGTGTTGGTTCCGGCGCGCGCTCCTCGCCGCCGCAAGCGGATAATCCCAGAGCGGCGCACAGGACAAGCCAGTTTAGATAAGGTGCGATCATGCAGATCCTCGCAAAAACAGGCGGGGCGGCGATGGTCGCCGCCCCGCAGAACACCTCGACGGATCACTGTGAGCAGGAGGCCGCGGGCAGGCGGCTGATCCACTTGGCGATCAGAGCGACACCGGCACCGTGAGACAGGCTGCGGCCGATCTCCGGCATACGATCACCGGGATCCGTGCTGGCCATACGGAAGTGCAGGATGGACTGCTCCGGATCGCCGGGGACGATGTCAAAGCCCAGCTCGCCGCCGCCGTAGGCTACCGGAGATTTACAGGTGCCGTGGGCCTGTTCATTGCCGGCATAGGGGCGCCAGTACTCCAGCTTCAGACCGGTGTTGGAGGCGTTGCCCTCCGGCCGGTGGCAGTGGGCACAGTTGATATCCAGGTAGCCCTTGGCCAGATCCATCACCGCAGGGTCGGCCAACTGATCCAGCGCATCCATGCCCAGCAGGCTAAATTGCGGCACGGCATCGACCTCGGCCAGATCCGCCGGCACACCGGTGAGGATCCCATGGGCCTGCCAGGCAGTCAGCTGATTGGCGACACCGTCGGCATAGGCATAGTCACCATTGAGGTTGCGTGCCTTGGGGCCGATGGGGACGAAACGTGCCACGCCATCCTCGCCTTTGTACTGGTGACACTGTTTGCACTGGTTGATGCTGGGCACCTCGTAGGTGAAGTCCAGCTGCTCACCCATGTGCACCACGCTCTGACTGAGGAAAGCGCCGGGCTTGGCCAGCACGGCATCGTCCTTGTTGGCATTCCATACGTACGGTAGGGCGGTCCAGCCGGTTTCGCGATGAATGAGCAGCCGGGTTTCCAGCAGCTCTTCACCACCCGTCGGGTTGGCGGTGTCATCCGGCATGGCGAAGGTCTTCACCAACACGCTGCCCACCGGGAAGTCGAACGCTTCATCGGTGTTGTACTGGGCGCTTTGCTCGCCGGGCACATAAACGAACCGGTACTTGCTGGCGTAATCGGTAAACAGGGCGCTGTTGAGATCGTAGGGCAGGGCACCGCTGTTGGGGGCGGTGGTGGGATCCATCGCATCGGCAAACAGGTTGTAGTCTGCCAGACTGCGGCAGTTGGCCCCCAGCAGGGCGGTCCAGTTCACCTCGCTGCCGCTGGCCGCACACAGGCTGAGATCGCCATCGCCCACTAGGCCGCCGTCGCCGTCGCCGATGTTGCCGCCGTTGCCGATGATCTCACCACCGTCACAGCCCGCAGTATCGTCATCGATGCCGCAGCCAAAGACCTGCTCACCAAAGGTGACCGTGTGGACCGGCAGGCTGATCTGACTGCAGTCGAGCAAATTGTTTTGGGTGTTTTCGTACAGAACATCGGGGATCTCCAGGCTGCCCGCCGGGTGATCGCCGGCATAGAGCTGGCCGATACTGACGTCGCCATTGTTACTGGCGCAGACATTGTCGCTGCCATCGGCGGCAAATGGGGTTTCGCGGAAGTACAGCTCGCCGAGACCATTGTTGGCAATGGCTTGCCCCAATCCGTCATAGACGATGGCGGGAAAGACACCGTGGATCCCTTGATAGGCGGCGACGATATCGGTGATCAGCTTGCCATTAGGGTTGCTGCCGCTGTTGGTGATGAGGTTGTCATGGATGTGAATGTTGCGCGGGACGGCGCGCCAGCCATCTTCAATGGCGCCGCCGGGTTGGGCGTAGTTCATGGCAAACGCCCCCATGATGTCGTTTTCGGCGATAAAGAAGCTGGAGATCGCCACGGCCATGGAGTCGTGGTCGTCGATGACGTTGTTGAACACCTCGACATCGGCGGTGGAGAGGATGATGACGCCGGTGCCGGGTGGCGTGATGTGGACGCCGCCCGGGTTGGCGCTGGCATTGGCAAAATTGTAGGTGTTGTTGCCGCGGATCTCGTTATTGAACACCCGGACACTGCTGCCGTAGCGCTGGTTGCCGATGGGCAGATCAAACACCAGCACCCCACCGGTATTGCCGATCGCGAGGTTGTCGTAGACGTCGGCGTACTTGGAGTTCTCGATCTCGATCCCAGCCACGTTCTCTTTGGCTACGTTACGGCGCACCACGATGTATTCGGACTGGCCGACGTAGATCCCGGCATCGGCTGAGCCGCGCACATAGGTATCCTCGATCAGGATGTTCTGACACTCTACCGGGTAGAGGCCGTAGGCACCGTTGTCTGCGTTGAGCTCGCCATCCCAGATGGTGGCTAGGCGACGCAGGATGATGCCATTGGTGTTCTTCAGTTTGATGCCGTTGTTTTTGGCTTCGTTGACCGACAGATCCTGGATGGTGATGTTGAGGGCGTTCTGCACGAAGATCCCATCGCCGGACTCGGCCTGGGAGAAGTCCAGCACGGTGGCGTCCTGACCATACCCCATGATGGTGACGTTCTTGGCGAAGACGCCATCGCCGTCGACGTCGCCGTCAAACAGCAGGGTGCGGTCCGGTTGGAAGGTGCCTTCCGGCAAGACGATCACGTCATTGCTTTGCGCGTTGATGAAGGCGTTGAGGATGTTTTCCGCGACGTTACCTTCGGCACTGACCATGATGGCCCCCTCAGGGAAGGTCGGGCCGGGATCCACCGGTGGCTGGGTCGGGGGCGGATCGACCACCGGGGCGGGGGCGTCATTGTCGTTATCACAGCCGGCCAAGGCTAGCGCCGCCATGGTCGCAAATATCAGTGCACGCCACCGAAAGGGTGAACTCCTCATGCTTTTCTCTCCCTGCATTATAAATAGAGTCGAACATGACTAAACTCGAACAGGAGTTTTAGAAAATCAATGTGTGAAGTGGCCAAAGTGTCGCCTAGTCCGCTGAATAGGGCGGCAGTGCAAACATGTCGTTGATGTGGGCCATCACGGGATCTTTTGTCGGTAAAATGCCGTCGAAACAAAGTCTTTGACCGCGCAAATGGAATTCAGCAAGGCAATATTGTGAGATTGGTCGATAATTTGGGGCGGAGTGAGGACATTCTGCTTGACTGGTGGCAGTATTCTCTGTTTGAACCAGGTACAAACCATAAAATAACGGAAAACAACTATGAGCTCTCAAGCCGACAATGGACGTATGTCCAAGATCCTTGATGGCATCGAACGGGTAGGCAATAAACTGCCAGACCCGGCGATCCTCTTTCTAAGCCTGATGATTGCGGTGTGGATCCTCTCCGCCATCTTCTCTACCATGACCTTTGACGCGATGGATCCGCGCACGGGCGAAGCGGTTGTCATTAAAAACCTGCTGACCCCAGAGGCGTTAACTCAGTTTCTGACCTCCATGGTGACCACCTTTACCGCGTTTGCCCCACTGGGTGTGGTACTGGTCGCCATGTTGGGTGTGGGTGTGGCTGAGCACTCCGGCTTCATCAACACCGCGTTGAAGAAGATGCTGAAGATCACCCCGGCTAAGTTCATCACCCCTGCGGTGGTGTGTGTGGGGATCATCTCCCACACCGCAACTGATGCCGGTTACGTTGTGGTGATCCCACTGGCTGGCGTGATCTTCTACGCCGTCGGTCGTCACCCTATCGCCGGTATTATGGCTGCCTTCGCCGGTGTGTCCGGTGGCTTCTGCGCCAACTTCATCCCGTCCGCGATCGATCCGCTGCTGCAGTCCTTCACTCAGGCCTCGGCTCAGACTTTGGATCCAACCATTCAGCTGAACCCGCTGAACAACTGGTTCTTCGCCGCTTCCTCCACCCTGCCGATCATCGCCGTTATTTGGTACCTGACTGATAAGGTGATGGAGCCGCGTCTGAATAAGAACACCCCGCTGGATAAAGGTGTTGAGCCACCACAGATGGACGAGATCGGCGAGCAAGAGAACAAGGCATTCCGCGTTGCGGGCTTGGCCATGCTGGCTGCCATGGGTTTTGTCGCTGCCGTGTCTCTGCCAGAGTCCTCCACCTTCCGTGCGCCTAACGGCGAACTGACCGACTTCAGCGCACCGCTGATGCAGGCCATTGTGCCGCTGATCTTCATCTTCTTCGTGATCCCGGGCGTAGTGTTCGGTTACATGAACGGCGTGTACAAACAGTCCGGTGATGTGATCAAGTCCATGTCCAAGGCAATGGAAGGCATGGCTGCGTACATCGTACTGGCCTTCTTCTGTGCTTTGTTCATTGCTGCCTTCGCATCTTCCGATCTGGCAGTACTGCTGGCCGTTAAAGGCGCTGACTTCCTTAAGTCTCTGGGCATGCCTGCGGGCGTGACCATCGTCGGCATGATCCTGCTGGTTGGCTTTGTGAACCTGTTCATGGGCTCTGCGTCTGCCAAGTGGGCGCTGATCGGTGCGGTACTGGTTCCTATGCTGATGGAGCTGGGCATTTCCCCGGATCTGGCGCAGGCCGGTTACCGTATCGGTGACTCCTCCACCAACATCATCACTCCGCTGATGCCTTACTTCCCGCTGGTGGTTGTGTACTGTCAGAAGTACGTGAAGAACACCGGTGTTGGCACCCTGATCGCCGCCATGCTGCCATACTCCTTGGCTCTGCTGACTGTATGGACCGCTTGGTTGCTGATCTACTGGGGCATTGGCATGCCACTGGGTCTGGGCGCGTCTTACACTTACGGCATGTAAGTGCGATAGCTTTAAAACCCCCAAAAGGGACGCTTCGGCGTCCCTTTTTGATCGGCAAGTGGCGGGTCAGGGAGGGCGTTAAAAGCGGTGCTCTACACCCAACGCCAAGAATTTATCGGCATTGGCTTTTGTCTCCAGCTCCCGATAGGTGTAGAAGGTGAACAGTTTGGTTGTTTTAGAGAGGTGGCGATCAATGCCGAGACTGGTTGATTGATCGTCTTCCAGAGATTGGTGCTGTAATTTTAGATCCCACCGTTGCCAACTGTACTGGCCATTTACCATGAAGCCTTTTTGGCGTACGCCGCCTTCGGAAGGTTTTTCTTGGTGGTAGATGGCACCTAGTAAGAAGGGGCCTTGACGCGTTTGTAGGGCGACTCGTTCGACATCGTAGGCAACCCCTTTATTTTGCATCTCCCTGTCTACTAAGATGGCGGCGTAAAATGGGCTCTTGTTCAGCTTGGCATCGCCATAAAATACGCCGCTGGAGATCCCGTTATTTTGTTCTGGTGAGTCGGACAGAATGTAGGTGACCGCAGCGCCGAGGTTGTTCCAAGTCGGGGTGTAATAGAACAGCGCATTGCTGGATCTCACCTCGCCTTTCCAGAGGCTACCGAAGTCAGCTTCATAGTCATTAAACAGGTCGATGCGCTTGGTGAACTCCTTGTTGATGGTATCCTCCCGGCCAAACATCGTTGTACCGAAGTCACCCCGGAAGCCGACATATTGGCCCCTAGACTTGAAGTTATCGCTGCCAGACTCCTTGGCCACGTCGACTGCCCACTCCAATTGATAAAACACTTCAATGCTGTCGTTGAGCTCACCGCTGCCTTTTACCCCGAAGCGGGAGGCGTTGCTTCGCAGCTCTTGATAACTGCCTTCCCCTTTATCGGTGTGCTGTGCCGTTAGGTTGATCTTGCCATAGAGCGAAAGTGGGCTTGCGGCTAGTGATGAGACACTGCACATGATCCCCAGTGCCAAAAGCGCGTTTCTTGTGTAAGCCATGACGGTTCCTTGTTGACGACTTAAATTACTGTTTTTCCGACGCGAGCACCGTAAGAAGCTTGCGTTTCATTTTTGTGACGGCTGGGTTGTGGAATGGCGATAGGTGCAGGGGGTTGTTGTTTGGATGTGATGGTGGTTAGTGGTGATTGAGTTGCGCTCGAATTTAAGTTGCTCCGCGGGTAATCATTGTGTCGCACAATATTATGATTTTGCTTGGTTTTGTGCTGATGCTTCCTGCTTTTTACGGGGGCTGGTGTCGGGCAAAAAGGTGTGGGTGAGCAATGTTTGTGCGTGATACCCCAAAATGCGTCATCGCAACGACTTTTCCTTGAGGATACGTCACGACAGAGGCAAGGGGCGCTGTTATCAGAGCTCGTAAACGGATCGGCCACGCAAGTCGGGTCGAGGGCTAGTGATCCCGACTTTTCCGTGTCCATTGGCTGGCCCTCAAGAGCGAGCCGGTGGTGCTATTGATGTTCTATATCGCCCGCTAGCTTTTCGCCAGCCAATTGCTGATCGTCGCACGCGAGATCTTTAGCTCGCCGGTTGACAGATGTGCAGGCCAGCTTAAGTAACGTCGTGGTCGCATAAAGCGGGGCAGCTTCTTCATCACCCGCTTCTCCAGTGCCGCCGCCTGCCAATCGCCCTTCACCACGGCAACGGGGAGCTGGCCAAATTCGGCATCGTCCACCGGCACCACGATGACCTCTTCCACGCCCTCGCAGCGCTTGAGGACGGCTTCGATGGTTTCCGGCTGGACGTTTTCGCCGCCGCTGATGAACATATTGTCGGCTCGGCCGATCACCTTGATCTGTTCACCAATGAACTGGCCCAGATCCCGGGTGGCAAACCAGCCGTCCTGATCAAACGGCGTGGTCAGACGCCCCTGTTGGTAGTAGCCGATAAAGCGGCTATCGCCGTTCACTTCGATCAGCCCTTTGTTGATGCGGATCTGCCGGCCCGCCAATGGGAAACCCGACAGCCCTTGGCTGTTGGCGGGGCCGGTGCAGATCTGTGAGCCCATCTCAGTCATGCCGTAGCTGGTGAGTGCGTTTAGCGAGTAGGGTTTTAAGCCATCTAGCAGGGACTGGGGGATCGGCCCGCCGCCAAGCAGCAGGGTTTTGAGGCCGTTCAGGCTCTGCGGTTGCTGCTCGAGCAGACGCTTAAGCTGCGTCGCCACCAAGGAGAGATGGGTGATCTTCTGCTGCACCAGGTTGTCGGCCAGTGCCTCGCTGTCCGGCAAGACGGCGGTGGCGCCACAGGTGAGGCAGCGCCAGAGGATGGCCAGGCCACCGATGTGGTACAGCGGCAAGGAGAGCAGCCAGCGATCGCCGATGCTCAACGGCGCTTGATCCTGACTGCCTTCGCCGGCGGCCAGATGGTTGAGCGTGTTGTGCATGGCGGCCTTGGGTTGGCCGCTGGAGCCGGAGGTGAGGATCAGGCTCACGCCCCGACTGGCATCGAAGCGCCATAGGGCTTCGGTGTAACCTGGGCTCAGATCCAACGGTTTGGCGGCGCAGGCCAGATCGCCCTCCTGCCACAACCATTGCAGATCCAGCGATCGGATCAAGGCTTGTTGCTGCTCGGGTACGAAGCGGGGCGACAGCGGCACAAACACTGCCCCAAGCCGCATCGCCGCGTAGAGTAGCTCAATCGCCTCCAGACGGTTTGCGCCGATATAACCGACATGATGACTTGCTTTGACCCCCTGGGCGCTTAGGTGCTCACACAGGGCGCTAATGCGCCCATCCAGTTCGATGTAACTCAGGCGGTGGCCCTGACCCTCGATGGCGATGGCGTCGCCAAAGCGTCGAGCGGCGGTGTGCAGGGGGCAGGTGATGGTGGTCAAACAAGACACTCCAATTGGGTTGCGGGGATCAGCGGACGCTCGGCCTGTTGGTTGGCAAAGCGCCATAGGTTAGGTTGGCACAGATCGGCGGCGGTGGCGCGCAGGGTGTCCAGGCCGGGTAGTTCATCCGGCGTTAACTCGGCGGCGATGGCGGCGATGGCGGCCAGCCCCAGGTTGCTTTCAAAACTGGAGGAGAGCACGCAGCGTACGCCGTCGTGCTGCGCCGCTTCGATCAGTGATTGCAGCCGTGCCAGCGAGCCGATCACCGTGGGTTTGAGCACCAGCGCTTTGACGCCAGCCAGGGATCGGTACTGGTAGTCCGGCGCTTGGGTGGTTTCATCCAGGGCCAGCGGCAATTTGTGTTGTTGGTAGAGGCGTAGGCTGTCGAGCAGCTCGGCGCAGGGCTCTTCGACGTAATCGATCTGCGCCAGTGGCACGCTCGCCGCAAACGTGGCGGCATCTTCATATGACCAGCCGCGGTTGGCGTCGATGCGCAGACGCAGCTTGGGGTTGAGCGCCAGCAGGGCATGCAGCAGTTGGATCTCCTGCTCCACTGGCGCCCGGGCGAGTTTGAGCTTTACCAAGGCGGTGCCCTTTGCCAGGGCCTTGAATTGGGCGAGCTGCTGCTCGGTGTCACCGGCCAGCAGCGGCACGGCTTGGGGAGCCAGCTGGCGCCGTGGCGTCAACAGAAACCGGGCGCTGTCCAAGGCAAAGCGGGCGGCGGCGGGCAGTGACTCTATGCCCTGCTGGCCATGGCAGAAGGCGGTCAAGGCCGTGCGGTTTTGTTCGAAGCTGTCGTGGGAAAACCCCGGCAGTGGGCTGCAATCGCCCCAGGCGCTCTGGCCGTCCTGCTCCAGCTTTACCAGCAAGCCATCGCGGTGGCTCAGGGTTTGTCCGGCAAACTTGATTGGGGTGTTTAACGCTAATCGATACTGATACAGGGAGGTGGGCAGCATGGGGATCCTTTGCGCAGGGCCAACCGGCGTTGACCGACTCTCTTGTCCGGAGCGTCAGTTTACCAGTTATTGTGCGCAAAAGGCGGCGACGAATGCCTCCGGAGCGCCGGCGTGCAGGTTGTGGCCACCGGCGCGGATCACCCGGTGCGACAGGGCGGTCCGAGCTGCCCAGTGCTGGCCCATCTCGCTGAATTTGGTGTCGTGCTCGCCGGTCAGCAAGCGAATGGGCATGGCATTGGCCAGACCGCGCAGATCCGACTGATGGCCCAGGCTGGTGCCCAGATAGAGAGCTGAGAGGGCGCGGGGATCGTTGCCGCTGCGAGCGGCGATCATCTGCGCGCGGCGCGCGTCGCTGAGATCGGCAAACACCCCTTGGCGGTACCAAGCGTCGAGGAAAGTCTGCATGGGTTGGTCCAGCATGCTTTGGTGCCAGCAGGCATCGGCCTCGAGGCGCTGTTGGCGCTGGGCAGGATCGGTTAAGCCGGGGTGAGCCGATTCCAGTGTCAGGCTGAGCAGGCGCTGCGGTTGGGAGCTTTGCAGGTGTTGGGCCAGATGCAGCGCCAGTCGGCCGCCGAGCGAGTAGCCCAGCAGGTGAAATCGGGGCAGCGCGCGCAGGCTGGCCAGCAGCAGATCCACGCAGTGTTCAAACGCCGGTGGCGTCGTCAGCTGCACTTGGGCACTGTCGCCGTGGCCGGGCAGATCGACCGCGATGCAGTGGAAACGTTGGCCCAAGGCGTCGGCCACCGGCTGCCAGTCGGCGCTGCTGCCGAGAAAGCCGTGCAGCAGCACCAAGGGGGGCAAAGTGGGATCGCCCCAGCGGCGCAGGGCCAGCGGGGCGGTGGGATCAGCCATGGGTTTGGATCTGTCGGGCCAACTCGACGATCAGCTCGGCGGATTCGCCCGCCGGCACCACCACTTCGATCACGCTGGCGCCGGCATGGGATAGGGCCGTATCCAGCGCACTTTGCAGCGCAGTTAGGCTGTCCGGTCGGTGGTAGGGCAGCTGAAACTGGGTCGCCGAGCCTTCGAAGGTGAGGCCATGGCCTAAGCGGTAATAGTCTTGGCGCAGCTGCTCCGTGGGCACCGGCAACAGGTTGAAGATGCTGCCGCCGTCGTTGTTCATCGCCAGGATCACAAACGGGGTGGTCAGTTGGCGGGCCAGGGTCAGCGAGTTGAGATCGTGCAGCAAGGAGAGATCGCCAATGCTCAGCAGGGTCGGCTCGCCTTTGGCCAATGCCACGCCACAGGCGGTGGCCAGCAGGCCGTCGATCCCGGAAGCGCCGCGATTGGTCCACAGCGTGGGGGCCCGATCTCTGGGCTTGGCCAGCATGTCATAGAGGCGGATAGGCAGGCTGTTGCCGATGAACAGTTGAGCCTGTGCCGGCAGTTGGGCCGAGAGGGTGCGTGCGGCGGACAGTTCGGTTAACGGCCCCTGCTCGAATTGATGGAAGCGCTGCTCCAGCTCGGCGTTAAGGGCCTGCAACGGCTCGGCCCAGCCACTGTATTTGGGGTTGCCCCACAGCAGGGTGGGCAACAGGCTGAGGCTGCCGACAAAGCTGCGTTTCTGGCGGTGATTGGGATCCAGCGCCTTGCGCTCGGGCAGGTAGTGCCAGAAGGACTGCCATTCCTGCGTGTTGAGGTAGGTCAGCAGCCGCTTGGAGAGCAGGCGCCCCCCCACCAGCAACACCCGGTCAGCTTGCGCCAGCAGGGTCTTGGCGTCGCTGTGATGCCAGAGCTGATCCATGTGATGGATCACCCCTTCGGCTTGGCGCAGTTGCGATTGGGAGTCGGCGATCAGCGGCCAGCCTAACTGGCGTGACAGCGCCAGCAGTTGGCGGGGATCCTGCTCCGGCGTCAAGGTGCCGGCGATGATCACCCCTTTGCCTGCGGCAAAATGCTGGCAGTCGCTCGGACACGGCAGGGCCGAGTGACTCTGGGTGGGGGCATCGATCCAGGCTCGCTTATCGTTTCGCCAGGCGTGCAGTGGGGCGAGGTAATCGCTGAAATCACTGCGCTGGGCGTCGGGGTACAGCGGCTCGCGGTACATGCAGTTGATGTGCAGTGGCCGGTTCAGATCCGCCATGGCGTGATCGATCTGGCTGAGCAGCGCGGTGGCTGGGAAGTTTTCGCTGGCGGCGGGCAGATCCAGACGGCGGGCGTAGTCGGCGAAGATGGCCGGTTGGTTGATCGCCTGATTGGCGCCGCAGTCGATCAGCTCAGGTGGTCGATCGCCGGACAAGACGACCAGCGGCACGCCGGTTTGAAACGCTTCGATCACCGCCGGATACAGGTTGGCGACCGCGGTGCCTGAGGTGGTGATGATCGCCACCGGGCTGGCACTGGCCTTGGCCAGCCCCAAGGCGGCAAAGCCTAGGCCGCGCTCATCAAAATGGGTATGACGGGCGAAGCCATCATGCTCCGCCGCCGCAAGCGTTAATGGGGTGGAGCGCGATCCTGGGGCGAGACACAGATGGCGCACGCCCAGACGGTGCAGTTCTTCGAGCAACAAGCGGGCCCAAAGCAGGTTCAGATCGGCACAGCGGTTCATAGGTAGTGGCTCATAGTCCGTTGAGGATCCCTAAAACGGTGGTCAATTTGTTGTTCAGCTCTTGCCATTCGGCTTCGGCTTGCGAGTCGGCCACGATCCCCGCGCCGGCAAACAGGGTCACCTTATCCGCGCTAAACAGGGCGCTGCGAATGGCGACGGAAAACTCCGATTGATGGGTGCCGAGATAGCCACAGGCACCGGCGTACCAGCCGCGCTCGAAACCTTCGCGCTGACGGATGAAGTTCATTGCCGCCTCGCGGGGCAGGCCACCCACGGCGGGTGTGGGGTGCAGTGCCTGCAGCAACTGCAGATCATTGACGCCGGCCTTGAGCTCGGCACGAATGCCACGGTGCAGGTGCTGAATGTGATTGAGCTTGAGGATGGTCGGGCTCTCTTCCACCCCAACATAGTCCGCCAGAGGCGCCAGTTGCTGCTCGATATGATCCCGCACTAGCTGATTTTCATGGCTGTTCTTGCTGTCATTGAGCAAGGCATTGGCCAGGGCCTGATCTTCCGCCTCGGTGAAGCCGCGCACCGTGGTGCCGGCGAGCGCTTCGGTGGAGAGCTCGCGTCCCTGACGCTGATAGAGGCGCTCCGGTGAGCAACTGATGAAGGTGTGCTCGGCGCTGAACTGGAAGCCGTATTGGTAACTGCCCGGATTGAGCATCTGCCAGGCGTGCAGCACGGTCCAGGGATCGGGCAGGGCGCTGGTGCTCAGCTGGGTCTGACGTGCCAGCACCACCTTGGGCGTGTCGGCATTAAAGTTGGGGTGGGTGATCTGCTCGATCAGCGTATTCCAGCGCGGCTGCTCCGGGATATCGGTGCGCGACAGGATATGGGCTGGCCCTAATGGCGGCAGGGGGGCGGCGGGCTCAAGCGCCAGCAGCGCTTGGCGCGCCTGGGCAAGCTCCTGTTGCCAGTCGTCTACCTGGCCGCAGAGGGCCAGGCGGATCTGGGCGCTGTCGCCATTGCGCCGCAACTCAATGCGGGGCAGGACAAAGTGCGCCTGGCCAAAATCGGGCCAAGCGGGCTGCTTGGGATCAAACGCCATGCCGCCATACAGGCGCAGATCTTCGTGATGATCGGCCCGCAGGTAATCACGATAGAGCCGATCCAGGGTTTCTGCGCTGGGTTGCCTGCTGAGGTGATGATCTCGGGCCGCACCGATGGCGGCGATCTCCTCGCCATTGCGGCGTCCGCGCCAGTAGATCTTAGGGTGCTGCTGTTGCGCTGCCAGCCAGGCGATCAGCGGTGGCGCATCGATCGCTTCACAGAGCTGCAGGCAGCGTGGGCCTGGCGAGGTCGGGCTCAATGCCTCGAGTCGATGCAGCAAGCGGGCCACGGCGGCCGTCAGCGTGAACTCTGTCACCGAAGTAATCACCTTTGAAAAAAAGACTTAACTGGCTGAAATTAAGAGTCTGAGGCGACTTCTGTCAAGTTGGGTCAGCCAGCGTGTGACCCAAGTGTCAGACCCAGACCAGCCAGAATAGACTGGCAGCGCCGGCGAGGGTGGCGACAAACGTGGGGATCCCTGGTCGCCCCCAATGGATGATATTCCATACCACCTTGATGCAGCAGGCGGTGGTCAGCAGCACCAGCGCTATCCGTAGCTGGTGCATCCACAGCAGGTGCAGGATCAGCACGACCGCTAAGATACCGATCACCGCAGTAAGCAGGCGTTCGGTACGGCTTTGCAGTGCCACCATTTCGCGCTCGGATTCTAGCATGGCTGAGCCGGAATGATCGGCATGAAACACGTGCCAGGTGAGGGCCATGAGTGCCATAAGGCTGAGCAGCATCAGTGGGATCAGCTGATACCAGGCACTGGTGCAGGCCAAAGCGATCACAAGGGGGCGGGCCCAAAAGTGTAATCGAGCAGCTGGGCAGTGGGTCGGTATGGCCATGGGGGCTCCGGAGTATTGGATTGCGCCATTAGAGCCCCGCGCGCCGGAAATGTCGCACAATTGACCGTGACGGGGCCGAAAAGTGTGGCCCCGATCCGGATTGTGAATGGGGTTTTTGTAAGCCTTGTTGCAATTGTAAATGTCAGGTTGGTAATTGTGCACTAACCCCGACAGCGGCTCACCGCCTGTTGCCAGCCATGATAGCGCTGCTGTCGATCGGCCTCGGCCATATTGGGACTGAAGCGGCGTTCGCAGGTGGCGACGTGATCTAGGCTGCTTAAGTCGGGCCAAAATTGGCTCTGCAGACCGGCCAGGTAGGCGGCGCCGGCGGCGGTGGATTCGCGGTTGTGGGGGCGCAAGACAGGTGTGGCCAGCATGTCGGCTTGGAACTGCATCAAAAAATCGTTCACCACGGCGCCACCATCGACTCGGAGCTCAGACAGGGCATAACCGGCATCCTGTTGCATCGCATCGAGCAGATCGCGGCTTTGGTAGGCGATCGCCTCCAGTGTGGCCCGCACGATGTGGTTGCGGTTGCAGCCACGGGTCAGGCCGATCAACGCGCCGCGGGCATCGGGATCCCAATAGGGCGCGCCCAACCCGGTAAACGCTGGCACCAGGTAGGCGCCAGCGGTATCGCTGACCGCTTCGGCCAAGGCCTGGGTTTCGCTGGCGTGGCGGATCAGCCCCAGCTCATCGCGCAACCACTGGATACTGGCCCCGCCCATAAACACCGCGCCCTCCAGCGCATAATGCGCCTGCTCGGCTTGGGTGCAGGCCAGGGTAGTGAGCAGGCCATGCTGCGAGCGCACCGGTTGGGTGCCGGTGTGCATCAGCATAAAACAGCCGGTGCCATAGGTGTTCTTGGCCATGCCCGGGGCGGTGCAGCGCTGGCCGAACAGCGCAGCTTGCTGATCGCCGGCGATCCCACACACCGGGATCCGGGCCTGACCGATCTGAGCCTGGCCAAAGTGAGACTGGCTGGGTTGAACCTGAGGCAGCAGGCTAGCGGGGATATTCAATGCCTCGAGCAGGCGCGGATCCCAGCGCAATTGGTGGATGTCGAACAGCATGGTGCGACTGGCGTTGGTGTGATCGGTGGCATGCACCGCGCCGCCGGTGAGGTTCCACAGCAACCAGCTGTCGATGGTGCCAAAGCGCAGCTCGCCGCGCTCCGCCCGCTCGCGGGCGCCGGGCACGTTATCCAGCAGCCAGGCGATCTTGGTGGCTGAAAAGTAGGGATCCAGCACCAGTCCGGTGGTGTCCCGCACATGCTGCTCCAACCCCTGAGCCTTGAGCCGCTCGCAGTCGTCGGCGGTGCGGCGGCACTGCCAGACGATGGCGTGGTGGATCGGCTCGCCGGTCGTCGCGTCCCAGATCACCGTGGTTTCCCGTTGATTGGTGATCCCGATGGCCGCGACTTGTTCATGGCGAACGCCGCTGCGAGCCAGCACCTCGGTCAGGGTGGCGCGCTGGCTGGCCCAGATCTCCATGGCGTCGTGCTCGACCCAGCCGGCTTGCGGGTAGTGCTGGGTAAACTCGCGCTGAGCGCTGGCAACGATGGCGCCCTGTTGATCAAACAGCAGAGCGCGGCTGGAGGTGGTGCCTTGATCGAGGGCGAGGATGAAGGTTTGTTGGGTCATATGCGGCGCTCATGGGTCAGGTTTGCTTCATGATAGCGGATCGGATGGCTGGTTTGCGCTGTGGGAGATCGGTTTGGGCGGTTGCGAGCGGCCGTAGAAGTCGACTTCGCGGTTGAGATCGTCCACCTGGATGGTGAGCCGCTGCTGCTGTCGTTCAATGGTCAGTACAACCGGCGCTGCGGGGCGATCGGCCAGCAGGCTGGCCAGCTCCTGACGGGTGAATACTGTGCTGCCGTCCACGGCGATCAATTGGTCGTCGCGGCGCAGGCCATTTTCGGCGGCGCTGGAGCCGGCTCGGACTGAATTGACGAACAGTCGATTGGGCAGCTTGGCCTGAAACAGTGCGGCGCTGTAGGCGTGTTCGGGCAGATCGCGCCTCGCCTGCTGCCACAGGGCACGGCGAGCCTGCACCAGCCGATCTGACCCTGCCCAGCCTTCGGCCAGAGCCTGCTTCTGCAAGGCCAGATCCTGCTGTTGGATGGCGCTCACCTGTTGTTTGGCCTGCTCGACCGCCGCAGTCTTGGGGGCCGCAACCTTGGCGTCGGCCGGCTGGGGGGGCGAATGCGGCGTGGCATTTTGGCTGGCGGAGGCAGGGCGTTGCGACGCCAGTGCCAGATGGGCACGGCTGTCGCCTTGCCGAGCGGCCTTGGCCATCGCCAGGAGCCAGTCAATTTCCTGGATCAACGCCTGCTTGGCTTGCGCTTGCGCGCGCAGCTCGGCCTGAGCATCGAGCAACCCTTGCAGGCGCTGCGCCGGCGACAGGCGATTGAGCTGCGCTTCGCTGGCGGTCGTCAGTGGCGGCATGGCGGTGTGATACAGCGGCGCGACGTCTTGCTCGAGTCGCTGCCAGCCCCAGAGTCCGCCGATCCCCAAAGCGATCCCAAGCAGCAGGATCAGCCCCTGCGAGGCGGCGTGGGGCAGCTTGGCGGCGCGGGATGGAAGCGGGCACATATCCTGACTCTTTATGCTGAACGTCTGTTTCACCATAAAGAGCGGACGGCGCGGTGGTTTTGATCTTCGATAAATTTCAGCGGTAATCGGCTTCGTATGGGGAGCGCTCAACCGAGCGTAGGGCAGATAAAAGGGCTGTGTCTGAGTTAATCGTTGGTCGATTTTTTTGTTTTATATCTCAGCCTATTGTATCGACTTTAAATCCCAAGTCGCGTTGGCGACGGCAAGCAAAGGGGCGAGCCCCTCTGCACACCCCCTACCGCTGCGTTTCGCTGTCCCCTCGTTTATGGTGCGCTCCAGCAGACACGCTGAAAGTCGCCATTTTTCAACGACAAAAGCGGCCGGCCGCTTTCCAAAAGGGCTCCGTTCAGCTCCCGGTCTGCCTCCACACACCAACGCTCGGCGCTGCACTAGGCGGCCTAAATGCGTTGTAGACCTCTAACTTCATCTTAGAGCTTCAACAATTACTTTAGACACAGCCGAAAAAAAGCTGTGTTTGAGTTAATCGCTGGTCGGTTTTTTTGTTTATATCTCAGCCTATTGTATCGACCTCACCCGCCAAGTCGCGTTGGCGACGGCAAGCCATCTTTGTAAGACCGTGGAGGGCGAGCCCCTCTGCACTCCCCCTACCGCTGCGTTTCGCTGTTCCCTCGCTAATGGTGCGCTCCAGCGCCAATTCCAGCAAACGGGCTGAAAGTCGGCCCGGCTGTTGATGGAGAGAGGCAACAGCAAGAGCGGCCAGCTGCTTTCAATAAGTGTTCCGCTGCGCTCCCGGTCTGCCTCCACGCACCAATGCTCGGCGCTGCACTAGGCGGCCTAAAAAGCGGCGTAAACGCTGAACTGCGCGATAAGGCTTCAACAGTTGTAAGACACAGCCGAAAAAAGGGGGCCGAGGCCACCCCAACGTCGCAGAGGGACGACGTCTAATTCTGAGGGGCCTGGGTGACAGGCGATGCAGTGTTTTTTGTAGAGGTGGCGGCCCTTTTTCGGGTTGCCGCCATCGACGGCCAGGGCACCGGTTGCGAAGGCAACCAACACCAAGGCCAGCGTGGTTTTGGCTAAGGTTTTCATCTCGTCCCCCTTGAGTGATGTGCGAAGTGCCAATGCAACACTTCAATAACATTCGCCCCGGGTTAATATTAGATTTAACTTAATTAGATTGTGATTGATTAGCGGGTGCTAAATGAGGCGTTATTGATGTGGATCAAACGCCAAGAGGGAGAGGGAAGCGACGGGAGTGACACAAAGCAAAGCGGGATGGCGCATACCATCCCGCCGCGGGATATGAGGGGTTAGAGAACTTGGGCTTGGGCCGCTGCTGGCTGGCGGCGTTGGTGCTGGCGGGCCAGCAGGATGACCGTGGTGAGCTGGACCAGCAGCGCCAGGATGACGATCCCCGGATGTGCCGTGATCCCGGCGAGGACAAAGCTCGCCAGCGCGATGCCGCCGTTGAGCAAGGCGCAGGGCAACTGCGTGCGAACATGCTCAAATTGGTCACAATCGGCGCCGGTGGAGGCGAGGATGGTCGTCTCCGAGATGGGCGAGCAGTGATCGCCAAACAGCCCGCCGGACAGGACGGCGCCGATGCTGACAAACAGCGGCGCATCGATGGCGACGGCGGTGGGGATCACCAAAGGGATCATGATGGCGAAGGTGCCCCAGGAGGAGCCGGTGGCGAAGGAGATGATCGCCGCCAGCAGGAAGGCGGTGGCGGGCACCAGCCAATAGGGGAAGCCGGCTTGCGCCTGCTCGGCGATGTAAGCGGCGGTGCCCAGCTCCTTGCCGATCCCGCTGAGCGTCCAGGCCAACACCAGAATGATCGCCACCGACATCATATTGCTCATCCCCTTGAGGTAGACCGCAATGCCGTCATTGAGCGCCCTGACCCGGTAGCCGGTCATCAGGCCGATCAGGGTGATCGCCGCAAAGAAATAGCTGGTGGATAGCGCGGCGCGAAATTCTGAGCCCGGTACCGGCTCAAAGGGGAAGCCTTTGGGGCCCAGCATGGCGATCAACACCAGGGCCATCACCAACAGCGGGGCCCAGACAAAGCTGGCTTTGGCGTTGTCGTGGCGAAACGGCTGCGCGCTCTCGCCCTGGTGGTGCGCCGAGCCGCGGTGTGGGATCCCTTGCCGCGCCTGTTGCTCAGCCAGTGCCATCGGACCGAAATCCAGACGCTTGATGGCCATCAGCGGCACGATGGCGATGGCCAGGATAGCCTAGAACTGAAATGGAATGGCGCGGATAAAGGCTTGCCAGTCGGTGGTGTCCAGCGCCAGTGCAGTGAACTCCTTCTGCAGCAGGCCCATGATGTAGACGCCCCAGCCGATAAAGGGGATCAAGATCGCCACCGGGGAGGCGGTGGAATCGATGATGAAGGCCAGTTTTTGGCGCGACAGCTTGAGTTGATCAAACAGCGGCCGGAACACCGGCCCGACGATCAGCGGCGTGCCCAGATCGGAAAAGAAGATGGCAATGCCGCCAGCCCAAGCGGCGCATTGGGCGCGCAGTCGGGTCTTGACCCAGTGCGCGATCCGCAGGGCAAAGGCGGTGCCGCCGCCGGAGCGCTCCATCAGGGCAACGAAGCCGCCGATAAACACCAGCAACACCAGGACGCCGGCGTTGTAGCTGTCGGTGAGTTGCGGCGCTAAATAACTGTTCCGAAATGTAGATCACTGAGTTCTCAGATTTGGAGGGAACTCGGCTTCCAAAGTGCGATCTGATCAATCGCCAAACCAACCAGGCCGACAAGGAAGCCGAGCCCAATGATGC
>NZ_BAABJZ010000065.1:0-20964 GCF_039543565.1 Ferrimonas pelagia
ACGCTGGCACCGGACGCGTGTCCTATGTGGCAGGTGCCAGTAAGGATTCAGACTTGTTTTTGTCGATGCTGAAGCTACTAAAACGGCAGTATCGACGAGCAAAAAGCATCACGCTGATCGTTGATAACTACATCATCCACAAGAGCAAGAAAACACAGCGATGGTTGGCAAAGAACCCCAAGTTCGTACTGCTGTTCCAGCCGGTGTACTCGCCTTGGGTTAACAAAATCGAGCATCTCTGGCATGCGTTGCATGAAACCATCACGCGTAATCATCGATGCAAGCATATGTGGCAACTGATCCGGCGGGTGAAGTACTTCATGAACAACGCCTCACCATTCCCGGGTGGTGGTCATGGATTGCAGAAACTGGAGCACAATTAGGATCAGTTATTTAGAAGTTCTCGGCTGGCATCATCAACAGCAGATTGCGACATAGCCTATTTTTAACTCCAAAAACGATCGCTCAAGCCTCAATAAAAATCGCTAATAATCAATCACTATCGCATCTCGCTGTCAATATAGTTCTGGTGAACGGTTACCTCGCTACCACGTAAAGATATCACTAAGATTTTTCACATAAATAAATTTTCGTCTACGCTTGAGTCCAGTAATTCAGGGGGGTGAGCAGGTTCAAACTGCTCAGCCACAATCAAAGCAAGGATCGCACGAAAGAACTGATGGAACGGCTGAAGTGTAGTGAAACTACGCCGATACCTCAGGGGCTCGTTGAGATCCAAGACTAATACGCCGAGATTGAAGTGCAGCAGCCGGGCATTCCCAAGTTGCCGCCCTGAGTAGTTTTCTCCAACACGTCTGCCGTGGCAGTAAAATGCCATCTCTCCGCCCCGCCCCCCCACTCTCCTTTCGGGTAAAGAGGGCGGATCGATCATGCAAACTCGGAAAAATGGGTTCAGCTCAGCCGTGCTGGCACTACTGCTGTTTGGCTGTGGCGGCGATGGTGACACAGCTTTTGAGCAAGAGCCTCCTCCTGTGATAGGAAGCCTTGAAAACTGGCCAGTGGCGACTCAAGGCCAAGGGGCCGTCAAGGAAGATCTGGTGCTCTCTGCCGATGGGCATCTCAGTGTCGGTCATCTGGCCAATCCCGGCCCAGTTTTTGTTGCAAACACCCAGCAAGGTCACTTCGGTCGCTTAACCGTGCAACCAAATGGCCAATGGCATTACACCTTAGATCAGAACCGTCATGTCGATGCCCTGTCCGAAGGTGAAGTTGCCACCGATGAATTTGACGTGGAACTAACCTTAAGCTGGAGGGCCCTTATCACTATCACGATCACCGGCACTGACGATCCACCTGAAATAAGCCAAGGTCATGGGAACGTTACCGAAGAGTTCGCATTGAATGCCCAAGGCCAACTCAATGCCAGCGATGTAGATAATCCGGATCTGACCTTTGTCGCCGACACCATCAATGGTCACTACGGTCAATTGGTGCTGGCAGAGGATGGCCTTTGGCAATATACCCTGACTCAGGGCAATCCCGTTGACGCCCTAGCCGAGGGCGAAGTGGTGACGGAGCCCTTGACCGTCGCTTTGACCGACAACAGCACAACCCAAGTCACCATCACCATCACAGGCACAGATGATCTCCCCATGATCAGCCAAGGCCGTGGCCAGGTCATCGAAGATGTGGTGCTATCTAGCCAAGGTCAGCTGAGCGCGCTTGATGCCGATAACCCAAGCCTCGCCTTTATCGCTGGCAGTATTACGGGTCGCTACGGTCAACTGATACTGGCCGAAGATGGCCTTTGGCAATACACCCTGACGCAGGGCCCCCATATCGACGCCCTTGCAGGGGGCGAGGTGGTGACGGATACTCTGACGGTCGCTTTGTCCGACGACAGCACAACTCAAGTCATCATCACCCTCACCGGCACCGACGATCTTCCACTGCTCAGCCAAGGCCGCGGTCAGGTAGTCGAAGATGAAGTGCTCACCAGCGGTGGGCAACTGGATGCCATGGACGTCGATAACCCCAATCTGGCCTTCATCGCAGACACGCTTTTGGGTCGTTATGGCCAACTGTCGGTGGCAGCGGATGGCGGATGGCAATACACCCTGACGCAGGGCCCTCATATCGATGCCTTGGCCGAGGGCGAAGTGGTGACAGACCCGTTAACGGTCGCACTGACCGACAGCAGCACAACCCTAGTCACCATCACCCTCACCGGCACGGACGACCTCCCAGAGATCAGCCTAGGCAGCGGTCAGGTAGTCGAAGATGAAGTGCTCACCAGTCAAGGGGTACTGAGTGCCTTCGATGCCGACAATCCAGATCTGGCCTTCATCGCGAACACCCTGGCGGGCCGATATGGCCAATTTACGTTGGAAGAGGATGGCCGCTGGGAATACACCCTGATACAAAGTGAGGAGGTCAATGCACTCTCTCACGAAGAAACGATCATTGACACTCTGAGTGTCGCTTTGACCGATGCATCGACCACCGAGGTGAGGATCACCGTCTCCGGCAGTGACGAGGTCTTCCTCAATCCCCACCCCCTCTCCGCAGAAGAGAAAGCTGCTGCACGCTTTTTGCAGCGGGCGACCTTTGGCCCCAAACCGGGGGATATCGAAAGCCTGGCGCAAATGGGTATCGATGCATGGTTTGAGCAACAGGCGGCAACGCCAAGAAGCCTGCATCTGCCCATCGTCGAGCAATTTTATATTGATTTCAGTGAACATTCTCAACAACTGCGCGCCGACATATGGTGGCAACATGCTCTGTACGAAAACGATCAACTGCGCCAGCGCATGGCCTTTGCACTGAGTCAGATCCTGGTGGTGTCTCGATACGATGCCCGGCTTCGTCACCAATCCAAGGGATTGGCCAATTACTACGACCTGCTCTCCAAGCACGCACTGGGCAACTACCGGGAACTGCTTGAGGAGGTCACGCTCAGTCCGGTGATGGGAGCATACCTGTCAATGATGGGGAATCAAAAAGCGGATCCCGAGCGCAACCGCTACCCAGACGAAAACTACGCCCGTGAGGTAATGCAGTTGTTCAGCATCGGGCTGCACCAACTTAACGACGATGGCACGGCGAAGTTGGGCAGTGATGGCGAATTGCTCCCCAGCTACACCCAAACCGACATTGAAGAGTTGGCCCGAGTATTCACCGGCTGGCAAGCAGATGGCGCTATGTGCAATGACTGCGCAGGGTATCTCGTGCCGATGAGGATATCGGAAACCCGCCATGATGATGATAAAAAGGTGGTGATGGGGACACCCTTTGTCGCCGGGCAAGGGGCCCAAGCCGATCTCAACCAAGCCATGGACCTGCTATTTAACCACCCCAATACCCCGCCCTTTGTGAGTCACCAATTGATCCAGCGCCTGACCCACTCCAATCCCAGCACAGAGTATGTTCGACGTGTTGCGGATGTCTTTCGCGACAACGGCCAAGGCGTCCGAGGCGATCTGTTTGCCGTCGCCAAAGCGGTCCTCACCGACTCAGAGATCTTGGGTGAGGCTCCCGATACTCCCCTCAAGGTACGGGAACCTCTGTTAATGATCACAGGGGTGGCAAGAGCGTTGGAAATGCAGATCGTTGGGGAGCGGATGGAGGATTACTTTGCCAGTTTCAGTGGTTACGGGCAGGCGCCACTGGCCGCCCCTTCCGTCTTTAACTTTTACAGCCCGGATTACAGCCAAGGCGACATCGAACAATTAGGGATGGTGGCGCCAGAGCTTCAGATCCTCAACTGGAACAGTTACATCCGCCTGAATGACCGATTTTGGAGCATGCTGCAGGATCACGACAACCCCGTATCGGGCGATCTAACCTTCGATATCGCATCCTTACTTGAGCTAGAAGACAGCGACGCACTGATAGGCTGGGTCGACCGCCACCTGTTTTGGGGCCGAATGAGTCAGGAGTTGGGTAACCTGCTCGATCAGCACCTCGCGGGCATGATCAACGAAAGCGGCGAGCAGCGCGTGAAAGATACGCTTTATCTGGCGCTCTCCGCCACCGAATACCTCTATCAGGAGTAACGGCCATGAACCGCAGAACATTGATCAAATTGTTGATGGCTGGAGCCGGGACGGCAATGGCACCGGCTTGGGTGCGCCCCGCCATGGCCAGCGGCGGCGGCTACAAGGCGCTGGTCGGGATAATGCTGTTTGGTGGCAATGACTCGTTCAATATGGTGCTATCCGGCAACGCCGACGCTCACACCGATTACCAGAACGCACGTTCCAACTTAGCGCTCCCCAGCGCAGAACTGTTGAGTACCGGTCTATCGGACCAAAACGGTGATGCCCTACAACTGCACCCGCAGATGCCGGAGCTGGCCAATCTGATGGCCCAGGGTAACACGGCCGTGATCTGCAACTGTGGTACCCTTATCGAGCCTATCACTCGCGAGGCGATCCTCGCCGGGCAAGCCCGCCTTCCTGAGTTTTTGTTTTCGCACAACAGCCAGCAGATCGCGGTGGAAAGTGGTGTCGCGTCAACCAAAAACAGCTTGGGCTGGGGCGGGCGCCTGATGGATATGCTTAGTGCTAATGCGGGCAGCGGTTTCAATGCCATCACCCCCTTGTTTTCACTGGTCGGCAATCGCAAGTGGGCGCGTTCGGCCATGGGGAATAATGTGATCAGCGCAGGCAGCATTCCCAGCCTAGACGCCCTGCATCACTCACCATTGGCCGAGGGCTACCAGAGTCTGCTATCACTGCCGCTTCAATCCGCTTTTGAGCAGGAGCTGAGCTCAATCCAGCGCAATGCCCGCACAACCAGCGACACCCTCGAAGAACTGCTCACCATCTACCCTTCAGAGGGTAACTACCCGGACAACAACGGCTTGGCCTCGCAACTGAAAACCGTGGAGTCGATCATTCGCTCCAACGCCCTACTGGGGCACGGCCGTCAGCTGTTTTTGGTCGGAATGGGTGGGTTCGACAATCATGATGATCTGCTAGCGCGCCACGCGCCTTTGATGCAAACCCTCAGCCAAGCCCTAGCCGCCTTCCAAAATTCGCTCACCAGTCTCGGACTCGACCAACAGGTCACCACCTTTACTATGTCCGACTTTGGACGCCGACTACTGAGCAATGGGGATGGCACCGATCACGGTTGGGGAGGCAATCAATTGGTCATGGGGGGCGCGGTCAAAGGCGGTGCCTACGGACTGTGGCCGACCTTGGCACTGGAGGGACCGGATAGCATCTATAACGGCCGCATGATCCCAACCACCTCTGTCGATCAAGTGGCTGCAACGCTCAGTCAATGGATGGGCGCATCGACCGACCAGCTCAATCAACTGTTTCCCGAGCTATACCGGTTCAATTCTCCGACCTTGGACTTTATGGCTTAGCTGGCACTTGACTACAAACACGTAATCATTCCCCCGAGGATCACTGCTCGGCGTGAAGAGCAGGGGCAGCCAGGAGTCGCCCCAGGCTGCTCATGATGATTCATCCAGTGCTCAAAGAATAGCTCGGAGGTGTCTTTACGACTGGGGGAAGTCCACAAAGAATAACTCGGTGCCTATACTGCAGGGGGCAATTCAGACAGTTGCTCAGAGCACGGCTCTTGAGTGAGTTCATAAGAGACGGTGTTGCTCAAGCCGTCGATGGCCTTGCGCATGTCTGTGACGCCACAAACCAGAGTGACCGTAAGTTGGCTGGAAACCGGAAACATGAACTCATCCTCATATTATCGTAGAGGATGAGCTTATCTCTGTGGTACTCGATTGTTAGCTGCGGTTGCCGTGAGCTTACTCCCAATTCGCTATCGCTTGTACGGCGAATGCCACTTCCTATAACCCACACACATAGCCCCATAACCGGATCACAAAATTGTCGCAATCGAGGGGTTGCAAAGCCGATCTCACTGGTTTAGCGTAAATAGCAACTTAACGAACACAAGACTTCTGGCACTGACACGACGCCGCTGGGAGTCGACTTAAACAACAGACATTTAGGACTACCATGACTTTTCGCACCGGCGCTACCCACCATCATCACCATCACATGAAACGGTAGCCCAAGCGCGTTCTGCTGGTGGCTGCCGTTACGGCGCCGCTGGTGGTTGAAGTCCTGAGACAAGACAAAACCCCTGGCCCAGCGCCGGGGGTTTTTCGTTTTAAACATTAAAGGATTTAGTGATCATGACAACTCAGAGACTTAGAATCGCAATGCAAAAATCCGGTCGTCTGTCGACCGAGACTCAGGCCCTGCTCAAGGCCTGCGGCATGAAGATCAACCTGCGCGAGCAGCGCCTGATCAGCCACGTGGAAAATATGCCCATCGATATCCTGCGGGTTCGTGATGATGATATTCCGGGGCTGGTGATGGACGGCGTGGTCGATCTGGGCTTTGTCGGCGAGAACGTGTTGGTGGAAACCCAGCTGGAGCGTGAGTCGAAAGGCCAGGACGCCAACTTCTCTACCCTACGCCGCATGGACTTTGGCGGCTGCCGCCTCTCCCTGGCGGTGCCGGACGAAATGGAATACGCCGCCGCCGATTCGCTCGAAGGCATGCGTCTGGCCACCTCCTACCCCTACCTGCTTGAACGCTACATGAAAGAGAAAGGCGTCAACATCTCCAGCTGCATGCTCAAAGGGTCGGTTGAAGTGGCCCCCCGTGCCGGACTGGCCGACGCCATCTGCGATCTGGTCAGCACCGGCGCCACCCTGGAAGCCAATGGCCTGAAAGAGGTGGAGGTGATCTTCAAATCCAAAGCCACCCTCATTCAAGGCACCCGCGAGCTGGCACCAGAGCAACAGCAGTTGATCGACAAACTGATGGTGCGCATCAACGGCGTCATTCAGGCCAAAGAGTCTAAGTACATCATGCTGCACGCGCCCAAAGATAAGGTCGAGGAAGTGATCGCCCTGTTACCTGGTGCCGAACGCCCCACCATCTTGCCGCTGGCCGACGACAACAGCCGTGTCGCGCTGCACTCCGTCAGCACCGAAACCCTGTTCTGGGACACTATGGAAGAGCTTAAAGCCCAAGGGGCCAGCTCCATTTTGGTATTGCCAATCGAGAAGATGCTGGGATAACACCGATGGAAAGATTGAACTGGTCAAAACTGGATGACGCCGGCCGCGAAGCGGCGCTGCGACGCTCCGACATCGTAACCGATGCCAAGCTGTCCGACACCGTTGCTGAGATCCTGGCGCAGGTAAAACAAGGAGGCGATCAGGCACTGATCGCCCTGACCGAGAAATTCGACGGCGCCATGCCAGCCAACTGGCAGCTGGGCCGCGACGCCATGGCCGAAGCCGAGGCGCGTGTGGCGCCTGAGCTGAAGCAGGCGATCGACGATGCCATCGCCAACATCCGCCGCTTCCACACCGCCCAACAGCCCCAAGTGTTGCGCCAGAACGTGGCGCCGGGCGTGGTCTGTGAGCTGCGATCGGAAGCGATTGAAAAGGTCGGTTTGTATGTCCCCGGCGGCAGTGCGCCCTTGATCAGTACCGTGCTGATGCTGGCCCTTCCGGCGGAGATCGCCGGTTGCCCGGTGAAGGTGATGGTTACCCCACCGCCGGTCAACGACGCCATTCTGTACGCGGCGGATCGCTGCGGCGTCGACACCATCTTTACCTTAGGTGGCGCACAGGCGGTCGCGGCGCTGGCCTACGGCACCGAAACCGTTCCTAAGGTGGATAAGATCTTCGGCCCGGGCAACCGCTTCGTTACCGAAGCCAAGACCCAGGTGAGTCAGCAAAACACCGCCATTGATATGCCTGCAGGCCCGTCCGAAGTGCTGGTCATCGCCGATGGCAGTGCCAACCCGGTGTTCGTTGCCGCCGATCTGCTCTCGCAAGCCGAGCACGGCGAAGACTCTCAGGTGATATTGGTGACTGACTCCGAGGCCTTGGCGACGGAAGTGGAGGCGGAGGTGAACAACCAGCTGACCACCCTGCCCCGCGCCGAGATCGCCCGGGTGGCCCTGTCGCAAAGCCGCACCCTGATCGCCAAGAACATGGTTGAGGCCTGCGAGATCAGCAACGCCTACGCGCCAGAGCACTTGATCGTCCAAACCAGCTCTGAAGGCAATGAGCCACGCAACCTGCTGCCTCAGTTGCGTGCGGCGGGCTCCATCTTCCTCGGAGAGTGGACCCCGGAATCGGTGGGCGACTACGCCAGCGGCACCAACCACGTGCTGCCCACCTACGGTGCGGCGCGCACCGTATCCAGCCTGTCACTGGCCGACTTCCAGCGCCGCTTTACCGTGCAAGAGCTGTCCCGTGGCGGCTTGAATGGCCTGGGTCAGACGGTGATCACCCTGGCCGAAGCGGAAGGGTTGCAAGCCCACGCCAATGCCGTCGCGCTGCGCCTCGCGGCCCAATAAGGAGCAAGAATATGGATAATCAAGCTCAAGCCGTTGCGAAGCGACTGGTACGCCCAGAGATCGCGGCACTGGTGCCCTACGCCTCGGCCCGCCGTGAAGTGCAAGGGGGAGAGGTGTGGCTCAACGCCAACGAATCCCCTTGGAACAATGCCAATGTGGTCGGCGTCAACCGCTACCCGGATTGCCAACCTGAGTCCGTGCGCAGCGCCTACGCCACCTATTCGCAGCTGCCTTCCGAGCAGGTGCTGATCACCCGCGGAGCGGACGAAGGCATCGATCTGCTGTTTCGTGCCTTCTGCCGTCCCGGTGTCGACAGCGTCGCGACCTGCGGACCAAGCTACGGCATGTACGCCATCAGCGCCGCCACCAACGCCGTCGCCTGTCGCACGCTGGAGTGGGCCGAGGGTTATCAGCTGCCATCCGACTTCGCCGAGCAGGTGAGCGACTGTAAGCTGGTGTTTGTCTGTAACCCCAACAACCCCAGCGGCACCGTTATCGCCAAAGAGCGCTTGATTGAACTGGCGGCGCAGCTGCCGGACAGCCTGTTGGTGGTGGACGAAGCCTACATCGAGTTCTGCCCCGAACTGTCCATGGCCGACGCGATCGCCCAGTGCCCGAACCTGGTAGTGCTGCGTACTCTGTCCAAGGCGTTCGCCCTGGCGGGCGCCCGCTGCGGCTTTACCCTGGCCAACAACGCCATCATTCAGGTGCTGGAGAAAGTGATAGCACCCTATCCGGTGCCGGAGCCGGTGGCCCAATTGGCCGCCGAGGCGCTAAGCCCGGAGGGCCTCAAGCGCATGCACACGCAAGTGGCGCAGCTTAATGCTCGGCGTAATTCGCTGGCGCTGCGTTTGTCCTGCTTGCCCGGGGTGGAAAGCGTGATCCCCTCACAGGCCAACTTCATCCTGTTCAAAGTCAGCCTGGCCCGTGCCTGCTATGACGCGCTGGTTGAGCAAGGGCTGCTCATTCGCGCCTACAGCAACCCGGCGCTGGCAAACTGGTTGCGGATCAGCATCGGCGCCGACAGTGAGATCGCCCGGGTGGAATCCGCCCTGAAGGCGATCACCAAAGAGTTGACCAGCAAGGCCAACAACAAAATTGAAAAGGACACCGCCCGCATCAAAGCCGGTGCCGCTGCTAAGGAGACACAGCTGTGAAACAACCCATCCTCTTTATCGACCGTGACGGTACCCTGGTGCAAGAGCCGCCGGTAGACAAGCAGCTGGATCGCCTCGACAAGCTGGTGTTTGAGCCGCAGGTCATTCCGGTGCTGCTTGAGCTGCAAGCCGCTGGCTACCGCCTGGTGATGGTGTCCAATCAGGACGGTTTGGGCACCGACAGCTTCCCGCAAGCGGATTTCGATGCGCCCCACGACATGATGATGGCGATCTTCCAGAGCCAGGGCGTGGTGTTTGACGATGTGCTGATCTGCCCGCACTTCGACGAGGACAACTGCAGCTGCCGCAAGCCGAAACTCGGCCTGGTACAAGAGTATCTGGTCGCCGGCAAAGTCGACTTCGAGCGCTCCTTTGTGATTGGTGATCGACAGACCGATATGGGTCTGGCCGCGGCCATGGGCATTCGTGGCCTGCAGTACAACCCCGAGACCCTGGGCTGGCCTGCCATTGCCAAGCAGCTGACCGGTGCCAACCGCACCGCGAGCGTGCGCCGCACCACCCGCGAAACCGACATCAATGTGACCGTCGACTTGGACAGCAAAGGCCCGGTGAAGATCGACACCGGCATCGGCTTTTTCGACCACATGCTCGACCAAATTGCCACCCACGGCGGCTTCGCCATGGAGCTGACCATGACCGGCGATCTGGAGATCGACGATCACCACAGCGTCGAGGACGCCGCTCTGGCACTGGGTCAGGCACTGCGCGAAGCGATTGGCGACAAGCGCGGCATTGGCCGGTTTGGTTTTTCCCTGCCGATGGACGAAACCGAAGCGCACTGCCTGCTGGATCTTTCCGGCCGCGCCTATCTGCAGTTTGACGCCCAGTTCGAGCGCGACAGCGTCGGCGGCATGGCCACCGAGATGGTGCCGCACTTCTTCCGCAGCTTTGCCGATGGCCTGGCCTGCACCCTGAATCTCAAGGTGGCCGGCGACAACGAGCACCACAAAGTCGAAGCGCTGTTTAAAGCCTTGGGCCGGACCCTGCGCCAGGCCGTTAAGAAGGAAGGCAATGATCTGCCCTCCTCCAAAGGCGTGCTATAAGCCGTAAGGAATAGAAAAAGATGACCGTGATTATCGATACCGGCTGCGCCAACCTCTCCTCCGTGCGCTTTGCGTTGGAACGTTTAGGGGCAACACCGCAGATCAGTCGTGACCCGCAAACCATCCTCAGTGCCGATCGGGTGATCCTGCCCGGCGTGGGCTCCGCTCAGGCAGCCATGGTACAACTGCGCGAACGGGGCTTGCTCGAGGTGCTGCCCAAGATAGAGCAGCCGCTGCTGGGCATTTGCTTGGGCATGCAGCTGCTGGGCGAAGCCTCGCAAGAGGGCACTGTCGCTCAAAAGAGCATGCCACTCCCCGGCCTGCTGCCCTTCACCACGGAAAAACTGCGTGTTGGCGATCAGCCGCTGCCCCACATGGGCTGGAACACCCTGGAGCCGACCGATCACCCGCTGTTCGCCGGCATCAATAAAGGCGATTACGTCTACTTCGTGCACAGCTACGGCGTGGCCGAGACCGAGCTGACCCTCGCCGCCAGTGAATACGGCCAGCGCTTTTCCGCCTCCGTCGGCCGCGGCAACATCATGGGGGTGCAGTTCCACCCCGAACGCTCAGGCGCCGTGGGCGCACGCATTTTGAAGAATTTCTTGGAGATCCCGGCATGATCATTCCGGCTATTGATCTGATCGACGGCAAAGTCGTCCGTCTGGAAAAAGGCGACTTTAACGCCGTCACCCAATTTGATTACTCGCCGCTGGCCCAGCTCAAAGCGTATCAGGATGCAGGCAGTGAGCTGCTGCACCTGGTGGATCTGGACGGGGCGAAAAACCCGCAGAACCGCCAGCTCGACACCATCCAAAACCTGGTGGCCAACCTCAGTGCGCCCATTCAGGTCGGTGGCGGCGTGCGCTCGGAAGCCGACGTTCAGGCCCTGCTGGAGATCGGCGTCGCCAAAGTGGTGATCGGCTCCCTCTCCGTCAGCCAGCCAGAGCTGGTGGCCAGCTGGATGCAAAAGTACGGCGCCTCGAAGATCACCATCGCGCTGGACGTCCGGCTGGATGAAGCCGGCGAGCCGGAAGTGCTCACCCACGGCTGGCAGAAAGGCTCTGGCAAGCAGCTCAGCGAGGTGATCGCGCCCCTGCTGGAAGCGGGCCTGACCGACGTGCTGTGCACCGATGTCGACCGTGACGGCATGCTGACCGGCCCCAACGTCGAGCTCTATCAGCGGTTGATCGCCACCTACCCCGCCGTGCGTTGGCAGGCTTCCGGCGGCATCGCCGAGCTCAGCGATTTGAGCGAGCTGAAAGCCATCAACATCGGCGGCATCATCATCGGCAAAGCCCTGCTGGCCGGACGCTTTAACATTGAGGAGGCGCTGGCATGCTGGCAAAACGGATAATTCCCTGCCTCGACGTCAAAGACGGCCAGGTAGTCAAAGGCGTGCAGTTTCGCAATCACGAGATCGTCGGTGAAATTGTCGATCTCGCCGCTCGCTACGCCCTTGAGGGCGCCGACGAGTTGGTGTTCTACGACATCACCGCCAGCGCCGATGGCCGCACCGTCGACAAGAGCTGGGTCGCCCGTGTGGCTGAGCAGCTGGATATCCCCTTCTGCGTCGCCGGTGGCATTAAGACCATCGAGGATGCGCAAAAGATCCTGGCCGACGGCGCCGATAAAATTTCGGTCAATAGCCCGGCGCTGTCGGATCCCGACTTGATCAACCGCCTCAACGACCGCTTCGGTCGTCAGTGCGTGGTGGTGGGCGTCGACTCCTGGTTTGATGCAGACACTGGCCGCTACAAGGTAAAGCAGTTCACCGGCTCAGAAGCCGCCACCCGCGACACCGCCTGGGACACGCTGGATTGGTGTCAGGAAGTGATCAAACGCGGCGCCGGTGAGATCGTGCTCAACGTGATGAACCAGGATGGCGTCCGTCAGGGCTACGACATCAAACAGCTCAGCGCCGTGCGCGACGTCTGCTCGGTGCCACTGATCGCCTCCGGCGGTGCCGGTGCCATGACCCACTTCGCCGACGTGTTCAAACAGGCCCGTGTTGACGGCGCCCTCGCGGCCTCCGTATTTCACAAGGGGATCATCCCCATCCCCGAACTCAAACAATACCTATTACAACAAGACGTGGTGGTACGCCCATGAGCACCGAAACACAAACAATCGCAGTGCCGAAAATCGACTGGCAGAAGATGGACAACCTGGTGCCTGCCGTGGTGCAAAACCACCTCACTGGTCGCGTGCTGATGCTTGGCTATATGAATGACGATGCCCTCGCCAATACGGTGGAAACCGGCAAAGTCACCTTCTACAGCCGCTCCAAGAACCGCCTGTGGACCAAAGGCGAAGAATCCGGCAACGTGCTGGAACTGGTAACACTGGGCACCGACTGCGATAACGACGCCATCTTGGTGCAGGCCCGTCCGGTCGGCCCAACCTGCCACTTAGGCAGCGAGAGTTGCTTCGATGACAGCGCCAACCAGCCATTTTTGAACAAGCTGGCAGCCGTGGTCAGTGAGCGCCGCGATGCCCCTGCCGACTCCAGCTACACCGCGTCCCTGCTGAAAGGCAATCCACGCCGGGTGGCCCAGAAAGTAGGCGAGGAAGGGGTCGAGGTTGCCCTGGCCGCCGCCACCAACGATCGCGAGAATCTGATCGACGAAACCGCCGATCTGCTCTATCACCTCACCGTCTTGCTAGAACAGCAAAACCTGCCGATGGAGGCGGTGATCGGTAAGCTGGCAGAGCGGCATAAGTAAACGCTTCCCAAAACCCCTAAAAGTGCCAACACGGCTGTCGGCACTTTTAGGAAATTAGCTTTACGCACAAACCACCTGTTAGGCGTAGGCCTGCATTAGCTCGCGTAGCGAGCGCAATCCACAATAAGGTGACGCATTGGTATACGATCGGTCCTTTTTTGGAAATCGCTTGGCAGATTACGTGCAAAAAGCCGCGCTAATGCTTCCCTACCCAGACCATCATGCCCACAAACGGGCCGCAGCGAGTACACCACATCAGCTGTACCGCGTCGGGCGGTATAAGCTTGTGCAGCGAACGTAATCCGCCATTTACGATGCGAATAAAACGTCATCCCTAAAAGGCAGCAACGATGGCAGGTTACGCGCAAAAAACCGCGCTAACCGGCCTTACTCTCTCTAAAGCCGCATTTCATCATGGCAGTTTTTACCCCATAACAACCACTGGTGCCTTAAATGGTTCTGGCCCCTCAAACCTAGCTAGCTGACGATGATATAGGGCCTGTGCTCGATTCTAAAGTAAGCGACGACCATACAATATCTATCAACTGGGCAACCCGCTGGTGTTTTGTCAATCCTATTCATCGTACTAACGGACGCCATTCACTGTTAAAGCATCCAATGTAAAATGTGAGTACTGGTTCGTAAGCTACTTCGAAAAGAAATCATTGATTACCTCCTGGATCTCATCTTCCTCCGGTTTGCCACCGAGAGGCACTTCATAAAGCGGATCCGCCACCATAAATGCCAGACCCGCCGTCATGGCAATGATCTGCATCAGGATCAGTCGCTCCGATGTGTCTGAGCGCCAGCCTTCAGCACGAGCCTTGGCCACTAAGGCTTGCTGAAGCTGAGCGTAGTCCTTGAGCTTCTCCTTAAGCTGCTCATTAGCGTGGCGCATCACATCTCGGTTGCGCAGCAGCAGGTGGTGGGCCGGATTGGCTTTGGCCCATCCCACATAGCCTTGCGCCAGCGCTTTGAGCTTCCCTAGGGCAGACAATTCGGTGGATCCAGCATGGGACAAAGCAGCTTGCAGCAGAGCGTCTACCCCTTCAGCGGCGATCGCCAACAGCAGATCCCCCTTGGATCTGAAGTGGCGCGTCGGTGCCGCGTGGCTTACGCCTAGATCCCTCGCGATGGAGCGTAAGCTGACGGACTCCACACCGCCTTCTGATATCAGTTCAATGGCGCGTGCGATCAGAGCCTGGTGTAGATTGCCATGGTGGTAGTCGGCGGATCTGGTCATTCTTTCCCCTTAATGTTGACGCTGTCAACTTACGGCGCTAATGTTGACAGCGTCAACATACGGCCGGTTATTTAGAAAAGCAAGCGACATCCACTTTGTGTCTGCACAGACAGCAAGTCAAAGGGGGGGGGCTAACAAGAGCGGCGCGGTCGCAAATGTGCCCTCCGCATTGTTGGTGAGAGCCAGGCGTTGCTGACGAGCTCATCCTGCGTTGATCCGTCGCCCATCGACTGGTTCAACCCCAGACTCGTCCCTGGCTTATGAGAGAAAGCGTGCGAGAGAGGTTTTAGTGAACGAAACGAAACCAAAAGCGAGCTCATCTTCTGGTTCGCTTGTCGAGGTTTGATAAACGCCGGTCACCCCTACATTTATGGAATTGAGAAACGGATTATGCTCAGGATCTTTACGATAACAGCGATTGCCATTGCCCTTGTCGGCTGTGGTCAACCTGCAACCGAATCCATGGACAACGCCGATGTCCGTCCTATCGCTTGGTTTCATCCCGGTGCCGTCAGTGCTGAGGTGCAACGCGCCTTTACCGGTCTGAGTCGCAACGCCAGCCAGGCCACCTTGAGCTTTGAGTTGTCCGGTCAGGTGGCCCAAATATTCGTTGAAGTGGGCGATACGGTTAAAGAGGGCCAACTTCTCGCCCAACTTGAAGATACCGACGTCCGACTGGATCTGACCCAGCGCGTCAGCGAGCAGAACGAAGCCAAGGCACTGCTGGCGGAGGCGCGCCAGGCACACGATCGTCTTGCTACGCTGCGAGAAAAGAACGTGGTTGGCCAGGCAGATCTGGATCAGGCCGTGGCGCGTTTGGACTCGGCACGCAGCCGCCTTGAGGTGGCCAATAGCCGCGTCTCTCAGGCCCACAAGCGGCTGGGAGATACCCAGTTGAAGGCGCCCTATGCCGGGATCATCGCTCAGCGTCATATCGAAAATGCCCAGCAAGTCGGTGCCTTATCGCCGGTGCTGGACATTCATGGCCTGGATGGCCAGATGGAGATCAAGGTTAAGATCCCCGAGTCCATTGTCGGGCGTCTGGAGATCGGCTCACGTCATCCGGTGCGGATCGATGGACTTGGCGTGGCCCACCCTGCGGCGGTATTGTCGGAGATCAGCGGCCAATCCGACGCCTCCAACAGCTTTACTGCCACCTTACGCTTTGCTCATGATGGCGCCTACATCCGCGATGGTCTGACCGCGGTGGCCGAGTTGAGCTACCCCAGCGGCGCAGCGCCGGGGCAGCAGGGCTGGTTGCTGGTCAATGGCAGCTATGTGGTGTCCGGCGACAACCAGGTGACCGCCTATCGCTATCAGGCCGACAGTCAAACCGTTCACGCCATGACGCTCGATGTGGTGTCGCTGCGTAATGAAGGTGTCGTGGTACAGGGGCCGATAGGCAGTGACGATATCCTGGCCAGCAAAGGGGTCGCGTTTCTAACCTCCGATCAACCGGTCAGCCTGCTTGAGCACGATGTGAAGAGGTTCAACCCATGAGCAGTATCTCTACTCTGGCTTACCGTCAGCGACCGGTGATCTTTACCGTGCTGGCGATCCTGATGCTGGCCGGACTGAACAACTTCTTTACCCTGCCGGCGCAGGAGGATCCCAGCATCACCATTAAGGAAGCCTTGGTGACCACTGCCTATCCCGGCCTCTCTGCGGAGAAGATGGAGCTGCTGATCACCAAGCCACTGGAGCTGGCGATCCGCGAAATACCGGAGATCTACAAGATCCGTTCGACCAGCCGCCCGGGTGTATCCATCATCAAGGCTAAGATCCACGACCATATCAACGACGATGCGCGTCTGGAGCAGATCTGGGACAACATGCGGCAGAAGCTGGCTCAAGCGCGCCATCAACTGCCGGAAGGCACTGCGCCACCGATAGTTAATGACGACTTTGGCGACGTGGCCGTGGTCACCGCCGCGCTCACCGGGGCCGATTTCAGCGCCGGAGAAAAACGCTTCTACGCCGAGCACATCCGCGATCAGCTCTACCGGATCCCAGGCACCAATAAGGTGGAGTTGCACGGCGTGCAGGATGAGCGGATCTTTATCGAGCCGGACATCCGTCGGATCAGCGAACTGGGCTTTACCAGCAGTGAGTTGATACAGATCCTGCGCAGCCAGAACGTGTTGCGCCCCGGCGGGGAGTTGATCATCAGCGAAGGGTCGAATCTGATTGAATTGAGCGGTTTGTTTACCGAGCTGGCCGACATTGAGCAGATGCGGATCCCCACCCAAGATGGCCTCGGCAGCTTGCGTCTTGGCGATCTGGCACAACTTCGTCGTGCCGCCCCTGAGCCTTCGCAGCCGCTGGCCTTCTTCAATGGCGAACCTGCCGTGATCCTGTCGGTGTCGATGCAGGACCATTTCCGGGTTCTGGATTACGGCCCACAGGTGAAGGCCCTGCTGGCTGAGATCGAGACAAGCCTCCCCATCGGTCTGTCGCTGAACATCGTGACCTATCAGGCCGATCAGGTGGAGAACGCCGTGTACGGGGTGACGATCAGCGTGCTGCAGACCCTGCTGATCGTGCTGGCGGTGGTGATCCTGTTCCTCGGCGTGCGCACCGGCACCATTGTCGGCTTTATCATACCCAGCGTTATGCTGATCACCCTGTCACTGATGGGCATCTTCGGTGTCTCACTGGAACGTATGAGCCTAGCTACTATGGTGATTTCACTGGGCCTACTGGTGGACAACGGGGTGGTGATGGCCGAGGACTTCAAGCGTCGGCTGGAGGACGGCCTTAGCCGCGATGAGGCGCTGGAGGTGTGTGGCCGAGAGCTGGCACTGCCGCTGCTCTCCTCGACCCTGACCACCATTTTGGTGTTCATCCCGTTGATGCTGGCTGCCCACGATGCTGGCGATTACACCCGCTCCATCTCCATGGTGATCCTGCTGTCGCTGTCCACCTCCTGGGTGCTGTCAATGACGGTAACGCCCGTGCTGTGTTATCGCTTTATGCACCTGCCTAAAGGGGACGGCAAGCCGGGTAAGGCTTCCTATTTTGAGTCGATTGAACGGGCTTACGGCCACGTCTTGGGCTGGGTGATGGGCCACCGTCGCTGGTTCTTAGCGGCTGTCGTCGTCAGCTTTGTGCTGGCCGTTGTGGCGATGCAGTCGGTGCCGCAGAAGTTCTTCCCGGACAGTGATCGACCGCAGGTACTGATCACGCTCGAGTTGCCTTCCGGCACCACCATTAGTCAAACCTCAGACCAGCTTAATGCGCTCTTCCCGATCCTGTCGGATAAGCAGCGCTTTGACTACATCGACAGCTACGCCGCCTACGCCGGTTACGGCGGTCCGCGTTTCGTCCTGGTATTGGCCCCAACCGATCCGGCCAGCAATATTGCCTTTCTGGTGGCCAACCTCGATGACATCAGCACGATGCCTCGGGCGGTGAAGGAGCTGCGGCAGATGTTCCGCAGCGAGTTCCCTCAACTGAACGCTCGTGTTCGGGGCATGTTCTTCGGTCCGTCCGATCCCAATGTGCTGCATGTGCAGGTAAAAGGGCCGGATGAGCAGGTGGTGTACCAATATGGCCAGCAACTGGCTGCCGAGCTGAAAGCGATCCCTGGGATGATCGACGTTTGGCAAAACTGGGAAACCCCAATCGGCAAACTCTACATCGATGTGGATCAAGACAAGGCTCGTCGTGCCGGAGTGTCTAGCCAGCAGGTAGCGGACGCTCTCTCGACTTATTACTCGGGCCGCGTGGTGTCCCAGCTGTATGAAGGCAGTGACATTATCCCCATCACCGTGCGCGGACAACGGGCACAACGTGAAAGCGTGGAAGGCCTGTACTCGCTGAATATTAATGTTGATGGTTACCAGTCGGTGCCGTTGATGCAGATCGCCGAGGTACGGTTGCAATCCACGCAAGGGGCTATTCAGCGCCAGGATCTGAGCCGAGCGCTCACGGTAGAGGGACGTCCGTTGCTCAACACGCCGGAGGATCTGGTGCCACAGGTGGGCGCGATCCTCGATGAGATCAATCGCCAGTTGCCACCGGGTCACTGGGCGGAATTCGACGGGATCATCACTGACTCTAAAGAGGGTCAGGCGGCGCTGAAAAAGAATTTCCCGCTGGCGCTGGGCTTGATCGTGGTTTTGCTGATCGCCCAGTTTAACGGCTTTAAGCGTCCGCTCATCGTGCTTGCCAGTATCCCTCTGCTGGTGATCGGTGCGGCGATGGGCCTGCGTCTACTTAACGGCAGTTTTGGCTTTATGGTGCTTTTGGGGCTGTTCGCGCTAGCCGGGATCATCATCAATAATGCGCTGGTGCTTGTGGATCGCATCGACATCGAGCGTCGGGATAACGACGATCTGATCGGCGCAATCGTACACGCTTCCAAGCGCCGCTTGCGCCCCATCATCATGACCACGGTTACCACGGTGCTGGGTCTGTCGCCACTGATCCTGTCGAACGATCCCATGTTTCATGACATGGCCGTGGTGATCGCTTTTGGCCTGCTCGTGGGCACGGTGTTCACCCTGGGGGTGACGCCGGTGCTCTATAGCCTGCTGTTCAAAGGGTCAGAGTCTGAGGGAGCCCCCCGAATTTGAGTGAGCCATGCTTTGCTGTAGCCCCGTGCTTTCGCTCGGGGTTACTGCATGGCATCTATCCACAGTTGGAACTTGAAACATCCGCCACCTCGTGGACGACTCCAAGCCCTCCAGTCCAGACTCGGTATACCAAATGATCCAGCGATTAATCGAAGACCGTACTGCAGCCAAAAGCCTTGAGACCGAGGTGACTGGAAGGCCTTCGGCCAACAGTTTTATGTCAGTCAATCGTCTTGCTTCATCCTTGTCCTTGGTTTTATGCAGCTTTTTGGTTATCCGGCGTCGCTCAGAACGGTCAGGCAGTATTAGCATCATGGGGCTTGGCTTCCTTGTCGAACTTTTCTTTTTGGCGATTGATCAGATCGCACTTTGGAAGCCGAGTTCCCTCCATATCTGTGAATTCAGTAATCGACCTTTCGGAACAGTTCTTTAGGGCTAAGGCACGGCTCAGGGACAGAAGGCACCAAGTGCCGAGTAAACCGGAAAGAGCCGACTGAAATGTCGGCTATTTTAACCGGAAAAAGCCGACTGAGATGTCGGCTATTTTAATGGCTTCTTTCGCCCTTGCTCTACCAAAAGACTGGGGAGTCAAAACACGGTTGCGTCGGCAAACAGGCTCTGGATGAAGTCACCGCCATCGTTGTGAGCTACGATAGAGCCTAATGCAGCGTCAAGCGGTACTGGCCATCAGTGCGCAGGTAGATCACCGTTTCTTCGGGGCTGCTTAGCTGGTGAATAAAACGACCTTTCGACCCTGCATAGCTGCCGGGCAGCAATCCGATAGATCCTTCTTGCTCGGCGGATCGGTAATGCACTTGCCCGGAGATCACCACAGCACGAAACTCTTCCGCATCCACACTCAATTGACCGTCAAAACCGGCCGGCAGCTTCAACAGCGCTCCGCCAGTTTCTCCTATCTGGTGACTGCCCCATAGCAATGCCAGCTCAGCCCCTTCGGCATCGACAAAACTGAGCGCCTCTGCGCCCAGCCAAACTCGGTTGCTGGCGTGCAGATTAATAGGCCGTTCACCATTATCAAACTGCTCATCAGACGGCTTGACCAGATAGGGTCCGCTGTCGATCTCCAGGTAGATAAGATTGGTGTCGCCATTGGCGGCAGTGATGTGATCTTGCCCTATTGGCTGCGTCCAGAACGAGCCGCTGGGCAGCCACATCGGCGGTGCAGCAGCATCCGCATTGTGCATCAAACCATCGATCACCACCCCGCGGTAGGTGATATTGTGAATGTGCGGCGGCGAGGAAAACCCTTTATTGAATCGCACCAGCATGCCGGTCGCACCATCAACAGTGCGATCGCCCCACAGATCGGCGGCACCGGGGCTAAGTTCGCCACGCAGTGGATTGAGATAACCCCACTCGATGGCGTCAGCGGCAACCACGTGAGATTGTGGCGCTTCCCCTGCCCACAGGGGGGAGCTCAGTAAGCTGCCGAGAAGAATAGATAAAGGGATGTTTCGGGACACAGGCTAACTCCAACAAGACGCATACTATGATGGCGCTAACCATAGCCATCCTGCTGCATGCGAGCCAGACTGTAGAGATGGAAACAGTTTCAACGCATTTTATATAATTCGCTGGAGTTGGTATCGCTCATTGATTCGGCGTTTTGCTGAAGGCAGGAACTCAGTCCAAGTGCGAGAGCCGACAGAGTGCTCGCGGAAGGAAAGCGGACGCTAAGCCCCTTAATGAATGCCAACGATCCCTCTCAAATCAGAAAAAATCGTCTAAATAACTGATCCTAATTGTGCTCCACTATCTGCAATCCATGACCACCACCCGGGAATGGTGAGGCGTTGTTCATGAAGTACTTCACCCGCCGGATCAGTTGCCACATGTGCTTGCATCGATGAT
>NZ_BAABJZ010000066.1:0-21065 GCF_039543565.1 Ferrimonas pelagia
TAGCATCATGGGGCTCGGCTTCCTTGTCGAACTTTTCTTTTTGGCGATTGATCAGATCGCACAATGGAAGCCGAGTTCCCTCCAAATCTGAGAACTCAGTGATCTACATTTCGGAACAGTTATTTAGTCGCCAAGCACAATGTCTGTATCTACCAAGATGAGCCCGAGCACTTCGACGCGCCTAACCTCGACTGATCCCCTGCCCAGCCGCCGCACCCGATCCCGCAGCCAAGCGGGATCGGGCTTATAGTTATACCAATCACCGTCTCGTTGTTGCCAACGCAGGGGGAAGAAGATGCTGCGGATCCTGTTCTCGACTTTATTGCTATCGACATTAATGGCGTGCTCGCTGCTGGAGATCAACCTGGATTCGGGGATCGAGCCGTTGCCCGAGCAGGCGCTGCAACAACGGATCATCACCCGGGAATTTCTGCGCGAATACAACGCCAACATCGACAGCAGCGCCGATCGGATCCAACAACACAGTACGGTACCCGAGATCCAGCTCAACGCCATTCGCTGGCAATTGGCGGCGCGCCAAGCGGGACTCAAAGCGGTTTACCAAACTCAGCCGGAAGCGGCGCTGATGGATCTATGGTTGCTGCTGGCCCAGCAACATGCCTTCTTCGATTCAGCCAAAGGCTCAGCCTTGTTTGCCGAGCACAGTGCCATCGCGCTCACCACCAGCCACGAGTTACTGCAAGACTACCGGATACGGGCCAAACCTCTGCTGTCGTCACGCCGCTATCAACAAGCGCAAGGGTTTGTCACCACCATGAGTCAGGCGCAACCGCTGCAAGATATTCGCTTTCAACGGCCACCGGCCTATCCGGCCTGGCTCGCTTGGCAACAACTCGAACAGGTGGAGGCGGTTGACAGTTACGGTACCCTGCCGCAGGTCATGACCGATCTGGCAGAGCGGATCCAAGCGCTCAGTGAGCAGGCGCCCAAGACCCTGGTCTGGCAGACCCAACTGCTCGCCAGCGAGTCGCAATTGGATGCCGAGGCCATCAACCTGTTGCTGCTCGAACTGCGCACCACCTTGCATGAGTTGCAGCAGTTAACCGCGGACGATCCAGACTACCTCAAAGAGCTGGCCGCCAGCATGACCCAACCGCTGATCCCGGCGGCGGCCAAACTGGATCTGGCCAGTCAACGCTTGAGCAGTACACTGCAAGCCCAACGCGTGGCATTGGAGCACCTGATCGAGCGTGAACGTCTGGCCTTTGGCAGTGAGCTGGAGCAGCAGCGACGCCACACCGTAGATCAGCTCGAAGTGGCGTCGAATCGTGTGCTCACCAGCACGCTTGAGCAGGTGCAGCGCCTGATCAAAAGCACCATTCTGTACGTGTTGCTGTTGCTGCTGGTGATCCTATTTGCGCCCTTTGGCTTCGGCTATTGGCTCGGCAGCCGACGCGGCAAACCGGGTTAGTCGAAGCGCTTGTGGTTGGGCCTGTTCACTGGCATGCTGCTGTCATCTGAACAGCCCAAGGGTGTATACGTGATCCCGGATACGATCAGTTTGCTGCTGGCGCCTCTGCTGATAGTGCAGGGCAAATGGGTCCAATGGCGTACGCCCCGGCTGCCCGAGGCCGACGGTGCCCGCCGCGGCCAGCTCGGACAAGGTCCCGCTCTCTCGGTCTGGATCCTCGGTGACTCCGCCGCCGCTGGCGTCGGGGTTAAGCGCCAGCACTGTGCCCTGAGTGGCCAGCTAACGACTCAGCTCGGCGACCAATTCCAGCTCGACTGGCAGTTGCGAGCCAGCAGCGGCGCGCGCACCAAGGAGATGATGGCCTTGCTGCCCAAGCAGCCGCATCGAGTCAATGCCGTTGTCCTGTCCGCCGGGGTCAATGATGTGTTATCCACCAGCTCCGCCAAGCGCTGGGCGCTGGAGCTGGATGAGCTGCTTCACCATCTGCGCCGACAGCACCAGCCGGAGTTGATCATCCTCACGCCCCTTCCTCCCATGGAGCGTTTCCCGGCCTTTCCCCACCCCTTGCGCGCCTGGCTGGGCAAGCGCTGCCATCAGTTCAATCAGGAGCTGAGCCGGATCCATCAGCAACACCCCTGCAGTCAACTGTTGTCCATGCCACACGAGGGCGCCGATCTCGCGGTTGATCAACTCCACCCCGGCCCTGCCAGCTATCGACTGTGGGCCGCGGCCGCGGCCGAGATCATCAAAAACCGTTTCGCCACGGCGCAAGGCTCGTCCGCTCAAGCAACCTCTGCGACGCTCTGACGGGATCTGTCGCGCTATGACCCTCGCCCTGTTCGACTTCGACGGCACGCTGACACACCAAGACACCTTCACGGCGTTTTGCCGCCAGCAGATCCCCCTCACACGCCGATTGCCGGGCCTGCTGCTGTTAGCCCCGCTGCTGCTGGCCCATCGATATCATCTGTTTCCGACCCATCGACTCCGCCCCACCGTCGCCTGGCTCGGGTTTGCCGGGTATCGGCACGATCTCGCCCGACAGCGCGGCGAGCGCTTTGCCCGTGACTACCTACCGAGTGCATTACGCCAAGACGCGATGCAACGCCTGCGCTGGCATCAACAACGGGGCGATCGGATCATATTGGTCTCCGCCAGCCTGGATCTCTACCTCAAGCCCTGGTGTCAACAGCAAGGGATCGAGCTGCTCTGCTCTGAATTGCTGCCGCAGGACCCACACCAGTCCCGTCTCAGCGGCCGCTATCGCAACGGCGACTGCAGCAATCAACGCAAACGTCAACGGGTCGAGCGCCTGCTGGATCTCACCGCCCATAAGGCGATCTACGCCTACGGCGACACCGCCGAAGATCTGGCCCTGCTCAGTCTCGCCAGCCACCCGCACTACCGCGGCAAAGCCATCTCCAGTCTCGATGCGTTAACCCGAGGGATCGGTATCCATCGTTCCGTCCACACCGATGACGCACCGGCGGACCAATAGGTCAGACCAAACTTTTCGATCCCGCAAACAAACGTTAATTCCGGCGTAAAAAGGCTTTCGCTCCAGCCCCGTCAACCGCTACAGTCGTAGCAATAGGGAAAGCAGTGGGAGTGAGTAGGGTGACTCAGTTAGGAACAGGCACAGTCTTGCGGCAAAGTCCGGCGCAGTGCTGTTTTCACCGGCTCTATCAGATCAGCCTCTGTTTATCATCGATCCCCGTATTGCTGCTCATCAGTTGGCTGTTTGACAGCAACACGCAACTGCGTGAAACCCTGCTCAGCCTGAGCCTATTGCTGCCAGCGATCGCCGGCCTGACCGTCCTCTGGCTTACCCTGTTTAACGCCAACACCGAGCAGATCATCGAACATGCGCTGATCCTCGATGACGCGGGGATCACCCAGCTGACCTACAACGAGCAACGTCAGCTGCTCTGGACCGATTTTGCCGGCTACCGCATCCACCCGACCTTGCCCAGAACCGTCACGCTTTACCACCGCCATGGGCAGGATCTTCGCTTTGGCTACTACATGTATTCAGCCGAGCAACGCCAATGCTTGTTTCGCCATCTACAGCGCCGCCAGCTCATCGCCTGAGCAGCCTGACGCCAGCGTCAAACAGTCACAAGCGGATAAAGCCGTTCGAAACATGACGTTTTGTTTGCGACTACGCAAATGATAAAAACACTTGCGTAACAGACAGGGAGACTATAATATCTCGCCTCTTCGACGGATAACGCCGAACACTTGCGCCGATAACCGGTAGCTAAGTGAAAGAAAAAGACCAAGCGAAAATTATTGCAAGACGAAACAACAGCGTGGGTGATGCTGTCGCAATTCTGAAAGTTCTACTCCTCTCGTCAGATCTCAAAGACTTCTCGTCATACCGGTAATTAAGCTTATTAATATTGTTGCCTCGCTTTTGCGGTGGCCTTTGATAGTGAGTTTTATTATGACCGTGACCTTAAATGGTTCTACCATCCAGATCGCCCGCCCCGTGCACTCCATCTCCGTCAACAAGAATCGTGTGGCGTTTAAAGATGTACAGGGCGACAAATGCGCCGAACTGGCCAGCGCCAGCGAGCGCCGTAGCTTTATCGAGCTGCTGGTAAAAAGCTAATGTGACAGGGACGAACGCGTCGGCGTTCGTCCCTGTTTCGTTTTCTCTGAGCACCGCCGCTTAAGGCGAGATCCAGCCCAGCAGCCGCCGACTGAGCAGGCTGTCCGCATCGGTCAGCTCCAGGATCACATCGAAATGATTGCGCCGAGGGATCGACGCCAGCTCCACCGTGAGACCCGCCTCAGATAACCGCTGATAATAATCCCGGCTCTGGCGCTTGAACTCAGCGGTTTCTATCTCGCCAAATGCCAGCAATAACGGACAAGACACCGACAAAGGCTGTACCATCGGACTCAGGCTCGCCACCTCTTGCGGGCTCAGCTGCACCGCCTCGTTGATATAGGTTGGCACCAACGGCGCTAGATCGTAGATCCCCGACACCGCCAACGCCCCCGCAAACGGTTCGGCAGGCAGGCCATACTGGGTCCAATCCGTCAGGCTCATCATCATCACCAGATGTGCGCCGGCAGAGCTGCCCGACAAGGTGATGTTTCGCCGGTCTACCCCCGGCGCCTGCTGATAGCACCAGACAATGGCCTGGCGGATCTCCGCAACGATCTCCGTCAATGACGCCTGCGGCGCGAGGGTGTAGTTGAGCACCGCCAAGCCCACCCCCTGCGCATTCAGCATCGGCGCCGCAAACGCCGACTCATCCTTGGAAAGCTGCTGCCAATAGCCGCCATGAATGTAGATATGCAGAGGCGCCGGCGCTTGCTGGCGAGGCAAGTAGAGATCGAGGCACTGACGTGGCTTATCGCCATAGCGACAGTCCAGCAACAGCTTGCCGTCACCGCCCTTGCGCGCCGCCGCGCTTAACGTGGCGTAGCGATCAAGGTAATAACCGATATCCTCGATGCAGGAGCTGGGCGAGTACTCTCGCTCAAGCTCGGCCAGGGTCCATTCACCGTACACCGCCGCCGTCATCCGTCCGCCTTTGCATCGCTGCAGGACCGATGGGATGAGTGAAACGTCAGCGCCTGCCCCCACTGGCGACAGGCCAACTGATACAGCTTGGCCAGCACCCAATCTTCGTCCCAATGCTGCTCAATGTCCGGAATAGTCATGATCTCATCCATGATCGCTGACTGCTCATCGCCGATCCGCAGCGCCTCGGCGTAGGGGATCTCCGGTCGAAAGGTCACCATGGTATAGAGCGGCACCCACAGCTTGGGGTATTTGCGGCTGAACTTCGCCTCTATCTTTTTTCGCAGCAAAAATGAGGGTTGGCCGGTCAACCGGCTCATCTCGATATAGTTACGCTTGGCCAAGGTCGCAATGGCCGCCACATTGGCTTTGCGCGACTGTTGAAAGGCGGGCAACACCTGCTCCCAATCCCCCTCCATCTGCTCAAGCAGTTCATCTAGGATCCGGCAATCCTCAAACCCGGCGTTCATGCCCTGACCGTAGAAAGGCACGATCGCGTGGCACGCATCGCCGATCAAACAGATCCGGTTTGCCTGCACCCAGGGGTAGACATCCACCAGCGCCAACGGGCTCGGTGCACGCTCGATGAAGTGCTGAGCCGGGGTTTCCAGCAGCGCCGCCACATCGGGAAACTGGGTCTCAAAGAAGGCCTGGATCGCCGGCGCGCCTTGCAGCGAGGCAAACGAATTCGGCCCGTCGAAATCCATAAACAGCGTGCAGGTAAAGGAGCCATCCAGGTTGGGCAGTGCGATCAGCATAAACTGATCCCGTGGCCAGATATGCAGCGCCTCTATCGGCCCAAGCTGATGACTGCCATCGGCGTTGGCCGGGATATTGAGCTCGATGTAGGCCACGTCCATGGTCTCCAGCGAGAAGTTCATCCGCGGTAACTCCTGCATCAGGCGCCGGATCTTAGAGTTGGCACCATCGGCGCCAAACAACCGCTGCGGCGCGATCTGCACCGTGCCGGCCGGCGTATCAAACCCCGCCGTGCCACTGGCAAAATCCACCTGCGTCAGTCGATATTCAAAGTGCAAGCTGACCTGCTCATGTTGCTCCGCCAGCGAGATCAGCCGTTGGTTGATCCCCGCCCGCGACACCGAGTAGATCGCCTGGCCCGCCTCGCCATAAGGCTGGGTGGTCAGACTGCCGTCGATCCCATGGATCACCCGCTCAACCATGGGGATCGCCTCAGCCCGGATCGCCTGTGCCAACCCCACCTTTTCTAGCGCCGCCCAGCCCCGATCCGACAGCGCCAAGTTGATGGATCGCCCTTGATAGACATTGCCGATACGCGGATCGGGCCGCCCCTCATACAGATCCACTCGGTAGCCGCGCTGGGCCAGATAGACGCCCAGCAAGGAACCGACTAACCCCGCGCCGGCAATGGCGATCGACTCCTGAGAGGGGATCATGCGGCCACCTCCAACTGTCGTAGCACCGAGGTCAACACCACCCCAAAGCGGTAGATATCTTCAAAGCTGTTGTACAGCGGCACTGGCGCCAATCGGATCACATCCGGCTCACGGAAATCGGCGATCACCCCAGCTTCGGTCAGGGCATCAAACAGACGCCGATCCGTGCCCTTGAGTCGAACCGACAACTGACAGCCGCGCTGAGCCGGATCCGCCGGCGTGATGATCTCCAAGCCGATCCCGGGAAACTGCTCAACCACATCGTTAAAGACAAACTCCAGGTAGCCGGTCAGCGCCAAACTTTTCGCCCGCAGCGCCGCCATGCCCGCCTCATCAAACAGCTCCAAACTGGCTTTGAGCGCCGCCATTCCCAGCACCGGCGCATTGGACAGCTGCCAGCCCTCCGCGCCGAGGATAGGCGAGAAACCCGACTCCATCTTGAATCGATTTTCCTTGTCGTGGCCCCACCAGCCGCCAAAGCGGAAGGTGTCCGGATCTAGGCCATGACGCTCATGGATAAACACGCCGCCAACATTGCCCGCACTGGCATTGAGGTACTTGTAACTGCACCAGGCAGCGAAATCCACCTGCCACTCATGCAGCGCCATCGGCAGGTTGCCCACCGCATGAGCCAGATCGAACCCCGCAAACGCGCCAACCTCGTGCGCCACCGCCGTCAGTGCCGCCAGATCAAACCACTGACCGGTGAAGTAATTGACCCCACCGAGAAACAGCAGCGCCAGCTCATCGCCGTGCTCGCGGATCGCCGCTTCGATATCCTCCTGGCGCAAGCAATGCTCACCGTCGCGCGGGAAGATCTCGATGATCGCCTCCTCCGGGCGCAAACCGTGAAACTGCACCTGGGTCTCCAACAGATAGCGATCCGAAGGAAACGCCTTGCCCTCGCACAGGATCTTAAAACGCGTCGCCGTGGGTCGATAAAAGGAGACAAACAGCAGATGCAGATTGGTGGTCAACGAGTTCATGCACACCACTTCATGCGCTTTTCCTCCCACCAAACGGGCGGAGGCCGGCGTCAACAATTCATGGTAGCTGTACCAGGGATTCTTCGAATGAAAGTGGCCTTCAACGCCCCAATTGGCCCACTCGGTCAGCTCGGTTTCGATATGATCCTTAACCGCCTTGGGCTGCAATCCCAGGGAGTTACCGGTGAAATACAGCACCGGCTTGCCTTTGATGACTGGGTGACAAAAACGCTCCCGCATCGACGCGAGTGGGTCTTTACTGTCGAGCCAACGCGCGCTGTCCAAACTGTTTTGATAGATCATGCTTGCTGCCCCTTAACGGAAAAACCACACACACCCAGCCCCTGCACCTTCGTCGCGATCCGCTGGCCCGGTTGCAGCGCCACCGCCGCGGTCGCCGCCCCGGCCAACAACACGTCGCCGGGTTTTAAGGATTCGCCGTACTCACCCAGGCAACGCGCCGCTTCGATCAGCGCATTGATCGGGTCCTCCAAGATGGCGCTGCTGCGCCCCTGCGCCACCGGCTCACCATCCGCCGTCATCACCATGGACAGATCCGCCAGATCCCGCTCCGCCATAAAGCTGAGCAAGTCCGTCTTCGGCCCCAACACATAGCCGGTGCTCGAGCAGTTGTCCGCCACCACATCGATATGGGAAAACTTAAAGTCACGATAGCGTGAATCGATCACCTCCAGCGCCGGCATCACCCAAGCCACCGCGGCGATCGCCTGCTCCCGACTGACGTCGCCCGCCAGCGGCTTATCGAGAATGAACGCCACTTCCGGCTCCACTCTGGGGTGCACATAGTGGCTCAGATCGATCTCATCCCCGCTGTGGATCACCATGGCATCGGTCAAACGGCCCCAGATCAGATCCGACACCCCCATCTGCTCCTGCTTCGCCTTGCTGGTAAAGCCCAGCTTAAATCCAGTCAATCGTTCGCCCCGCGCACAGCGCTGCTCAATCGACAAACGCTGGATCTCATAGGCATCATCCAGCGTGATCGGGCTCTGTTGGGACAGCTGACGTACGGCGCACGCCTGTTTGGCCGCGCCATCCAGCACGGCAGCAAATTGCTCTAACATGGTCATTCCCTGATTGATTTGAGTTTGTATATTCATGGCTCACTCGATCCCAAAAAACGCTTTGGCGTTACCGGCGTACAACCGCTCGCGGCTCTGCTCGGACAAACCTTCGGTTTCCCGGATCAAGCCGCCCATCTTTTGTTCACCTAAGGGGAACGGATAATCGGTCCCGAACATCACCCGCTGATCGCCCATCTTGTCGACCAGCAAGCGCAACGCGCCGGGATCAAACACCGCACTGTCGAGCGAGAAACGGTCAAGGTAATGGCTCGGCGGACATTCACTGCGGCCCCGGGCAATATCGCGATGGTGCCAAGCGTTTTCCAACCGACCGAGCAGGAAGATGAAGCTGCCGCCGCCATGGGCGAAGGCGATCTTCAGCTTGCGGCTGAGTCGGTCAAACGCCCCGCTTAAGATCAACGAGACGATCGACAACTGGGTTTCCGCTGGCATGCCCACCGTCCAGCCCATCATGTAATCGCCGGTACGATCCGCCCCCATCATGTCCCAGGGGTGAACAAACACCGGAATATCCTCATCGGCGCAGTGCTGCAAGAAGGTAAACACCCCGGCATCGTCCATGCCCCGGCCATTGATGTGGCTGCCGATCTGCACGCCGACATGGCCAATGGATTTGGCCCGGCTGGCCTCGGCACAAGCCGCATCGATGTCCTGCAGCGGCACCTGCGCCATGGCAAACAGCCGCCCACGGCCACGCTGGCAGATTGCCATCGCCGCGTCATTAAACAGCTTGGCGATGTACTCCCCCTGTGCGACCGGCCGCTCGTAGCCAAACAGCAGCGGCGTGGCCGAGAGAATCTGGCCGCACAAACCCTGCTGATCCATCTCGCGTAAGCGCACGTCCGGATCCCAGCAGGCGTCGTAAATGGGGCGAAATTTTTGCTGGCCCTTCATCACCATGGCTGTGCCATCGCCGTGATGCTTCAAGCTGGGCCAGTCGCGCCCACCGAAGCGGGCCTGCAAGTCTTCCCACTGTTTGGGAAAGAAATGGCTGTGAATGTCGAGGATCTGCATCACTGCGCCCCCTTCGCCACGAGATCCGGCCCGGATGCCAAGGTCACCCAACCGTGCGGCGGCTCCTTACCCGGATGCAACGCGCCGCAACCCGGGCAGGTGCGGGCCTGCTCATCGGCATAGAACGCCTGATACAGCGGCGGCAGATCATCAACGATGGACTTCAGTTGCACCTCCACCCGATGCACCCGTGCCCCGCACTCGAAGCAGTACCACTCGAAGCCATCGAGCTCACCGAGCTGACGTTTGGGCTCGATCACCAAACCGATGCTGCCGGGCATCGGCCGCTGCGGCGAATGACGCACATGCTTGGGCAGAAAGAAGATCTCCCCTTCGCGGATCGGCACATCGCGGATCTCGCCCGCCTCGATCACCTTGAGCACCATGTCGCCCTCCAACTGATAGAAGAACTCTTCGACCGGATCGTCATGAAAATCAGTGCGCTGATTGGGCCCGCCCACTACCGTCACCATCATGTCGGTATCGGTCCAGATCTGCTGGTTGCCCACCGGCGGCTTGAGCAGATGGCGGTGCTCATCGATCCAGGCCTTAAAATTAAACGCAGCCAGCTTACTCATGGCGATCTCCCTCCTGCAGTGACGCGGACAGCGGCTTGTAGGCCACCGCCTTCATCTCGATCAGCAGATGCGGATGGGGTAGCTGATGCACCGCCACCGTGGTTCGGGTCGGGCCGCTTTCATCAAAGTTGGCGGCGTAGGTTTCGTTGTAGCCTTTAAAGTCATTCATGTTGACCAGGAAGGTGGTGATCTCCACCAGATCCGACAGCTGGCAATCCACCGAGGCCAGAATGTCGGCAATGTTGTCGATCACCGCCTGGGTCTGCAGCTCGATGGAAAGCTCGGTCGCGCCCATGGCGTCCACTTCGACGCCAACAAAGCTGTTGTCCGGCCGACGCGAGCTGGTGCCGCTGATGTAGATCAGATCCCCGGCCCGCTTCACATGGGGGAAGCGGCCCCTGGGTTTGGCTTTATGGGCCAAAACTTTGCTTTGCATACGACGCTATCCTTGTGCCATCGCGATGCAGACGGTGCTGGGCTCGCGATAAAAGTTGAGAGAATGGATCCCGCCTTCGCGGCCGATCCCGGAGAGTTTGACGCCACCGAAGGGGGTGTTGAGATCGCGCAGATACCAGGTGTTGATCCACACCAAACCCGCTTCGATCTGCGGCGCGACGCGATGAGCCCGGTTGAGATCCTGGGTCCACACCGAGGCCGCCAGGCCGTAATCGGAATCGTTGATCCGGTCGATCACCTCGGCTTCCTCATCAAACGGCGCGATATGGCAGACGGGGCCGAAGATCTCCTCGCGGTTGAAGCGGTGATCGTCCGCCAGACCGGTGAGCACCGTCGGCAGGACAAACGCCCCCGCATCGCGCTCATCGTTGAATTGGGGAACCGTCCCGCCGGTAACAAACTCGGCACCGCCCTGCCGGGCCAGCTCGAAATAGCCCATCACCTTGTCGCGATGGCCGCGGGAGATCAGCGGCCCCATCACGGTGCCTTGATCATATGGCCGCCCCACCACATAGCCATTGGCCGCCTCGGCCAAGCCGGCGACGAACCGGTCAAACAGGCTGCGATGGACATACACCCGCTCGGTACACAAACAGACTTGGCCGCAGTTGGTGAAGCTCGAACGCGCCACCCCGGCGATCGCTTTGTCCAAGTCGGCATCGGCGAACACCACCGCCGCATTCTTGCCCCCCAGCTCAAACGACACCGGCTTCACCCGATCGGCCACCGCGCGCATGATGGCGCTGCCGGTTCTGGACTCACCGGTAAAGGTCACCGCATCGACGCCATCGTGCTCGGTCAGCCACTGGCCGACGCAGTCCGGGCCAAAGCCGTGCAGCAGATTGAACACCCCCTTGGGAAAATCGATCTCATCCAGACACTGGGCCAGCAGCGCCATCGAGCCCGGGGTTTCTTCGGAGGGTTTGACCACCAGGGTGTTGCCGCAGGCCAGCGCCGGGGCGATCTTCCAGGTCGCCAGCAGCAGTGGCAGGTTCCACGGGGCGATCACCGCCACTACGCCCAACGGCTTATCGACCGTGTAATTGAGAATGGCGTCGCCGTCCGCGCTCTGGCTGTGCCAGGCCTCGGACGGCACGTTTTTGATGAGATCGGCAAAGAAGCGAAAATTGGCGGTGCCGCGGGGAATGTCGATCGCTTGCACCTGTGCCAGCGACTTGCCGGTATCGGCGATCTCCGCTGCGACAAACTCCGCCTCGCGCTCGGCCATCCTGTCCGCCAGCTTATGCAGCCAGGCGGCGCGCTCTAGCACGCTCAGGCTGCGCCAAGCCGGCAAGGCCCGCCGTGCGGCTTGCACCGCTGCGTCGATCTGGCCGACGCTGGCCCGCGCTACCTGCGCCACCAAGTGTCCATCCACCGGGCTGATGTCGTCAAACTGCCGCTCACTGTCGGCGAAGACACCGTCGATATACCCCAAGATCCGTTTGCTCACCTGTTGTTCACTTAGCCATCAAGAAACCATAACTTGAGTTTAAGTAGGAACTTGAGATAAAAATAATCAATTAATATTGGCCAATCGATAAATCTGGTTAATCAAATGCCCCAGTCGCTCGATCTGATCCACCTCAAGATGATCCACACCCTCGCCCACAGCGCGACGGTCAAGGATGCCGCCGACAAGCTGTTTATCAGCCAACCGGCGCTCTCGTCGCGCATTAAGGAAGCGGAGCGGCGACTGGGCACCGAACTGTTTATCCGCCACGGCCGCCGATTGGTGATCAACTCCGCCGGCAAGCGCCTGCTGCACAGCGCCGAGCGCATTCTCAAGGAGCTGGATCGAGCCCAATACGATATTGGCCTGCTGTCGGACGGTGGCCAACAGGTGGTGCGTCTAGGCCTGCCCTATCTGGCGCCCCGTGACTGGCTCGCCGCCGTCTATCAGCAACTGGCACAACGCCATCCGCAGTTGGCACTGGAAGTGGTGCCGCTGCAGGGCGATGCGCTCAATGCGCTACGACAAGGTCAGATCGATATCGCCCTTATGGTGTCGGCGTCGCGGCGGGAGTCCGACGATAAGCTGCACCGCCGCTGGCTGTTTGCCGATACCCTGCAGGCCGTGGTGCCACACACCTCGCCCCAGGCTCAGCTTACGGCGCTGTCCCCGGTGGATTTTGAACGCATTACCTACATCACCAACAGTGCGATCCCGGAGCGAGATCGTGAGCACGCGCTCTACTTCATACCCAACCAATGTGCGCCGCGCCAAGTGCTGCAGGTGGGCTATCTGGATGTGATCCTGGATATGGTCGGCCAGGGCATGGGGATCTCCATCCTCAGCCAATGGCTACTGCAGAGCAAACAGCAAGAGCGCGTGACCTGGCTGTGCAAGCCACTGACGCCCGCGCCGCAAACCCTGCAATGGGATCTGCTCCATCAGCCGAAAAGCGGCACCGATCAGATCGCCGCCTTGATCGGCGATCTGTTATGCCAACGCAGCGCGACACCGACCGAGTAAAACATCGGCCACCACGGAAACCGCCCCGAGAGCGGGGCTGAGAGCGGGGCTGAGCTAACCGATTAGCGTCGGCTGGCTCGGATAGCGATGCGGATACAAAACAGCGCCCCGCCCCAAGTACAGGCAAAACCGAATATCATCATTACGATCGCACTGGCATCCATTTAGCGCTCCTCATCCGGCCCAGCGGCCGTCGGCAGTTTCTTCACGATCACGGCCAACACCACCATAATGGCGATAAGCCCCCAACCATACGTCATCAAGTCCATCTGTTGGTGATCGCCGTATCCATCGCGGATCAGCGCCACCAGATTGGTCGCTAGGATCAGCGCCAACAACCCCGGACTGATAAAGCGCAAACAAAAATCAAACCAGCCCGCCAGTGAGAACTCCGACAATCTATTGCTGTATTGCCGCAGCTGGGGCAATTGCTTGACCACCCAGCCGATCAAGACCAATTCCAGCAAACAACTCGCCAGCAGCGCCACGTTGTTCATGAAGTAGTCCACCACATCCAGCAGCAGCAAACCGCCGTTGGTGGCAAAGTTAATCGAGATCAGAAACGCGCTGCCGCACACCAGCGTCGCGGCCCATTTCCTATCCCAGCCGGTCTTGTCGATCACCGCCGAGATCACCGCTTCCAAAATGGAGATGATGGAGCTCAGTCCCGCCACCGTCAGCGCCAGGAAGAACAGCGGCCCGAGAATATAGGGCGCCGGCAGCATATTGATGGCGGTGGGGAGGGTGACAAACGCCAGACCCACGCCGGCCGAGACCACTTCGGTAATGGCAACCTGTTGCTGCGCAGCCATGTAACCGAGGATCCCGAAAATCATGGTGCCCGCTAGGATAGAAAAACCGCAGTTGATCAACACCGTCATAAAGGCGTTGTTGTTGATATCCGACTTTGGGGGCAGATAGCTGGCGTAGGCCAGCATGATGGCAAAGCCGACGCTCAGGGTGAAGAAGATCTGGCCATAGGCTGCGGACCACACGCTGGGATCCCATATCCGGTCAAAGTCAGGCTTAAACAGGTAATTGAACCCTTCCAGCGCGCCCGGCAGGAAAGCGACGCGGATAGCCAATCCCAGCACCATGACAAACAGCAGCGGCATCATGATCTTACTGGCCCGCTCGATGCCGCCGCGCACGCCGGTAAACACCGCGGCAAAGGTGATAAGCCACGCCAGGATGATCGGCATCAGGATGTGCGACTGGATACTGCCTAAGTTACTCGGGCTGTTGTCACCCAGCTTCAGGTATTCGGTAAAGAAGAAGTGGTTGGGATCGGCGCCCCAGCTTTGGGTAAAGGAGAATCCCAGAAAGGAGATAGACCAGCCGATCACCGCCACGTAGTACACCGCAATGACAAAGGCGATAAACACCTGAAACCAGCCCAGCCACTCCAATCGTGGCCGGATCCGCGCAAACACCTGCGGCGCCGCGCCGCGGAGTTTATGCCCGAGTGCAAACTCCATGATCATAAATGGGATCCCAGCACTCAACATGGCGAACAAATAGGGGATGAAAAACGCCCCGCCCCCGTTTTCATACGCCATATAGGGGAAACGCCAAATGTTTCCCAATCCGATGGCCGAGCCCACCGCCGCCAGAATAAAACCGGTTCTTGAGCCCCATTGTTCACGTTGCATTGTGTTGCTCTCCTTGTGCTGCAACTTCGACATCTGGCGGCGCCCAGCGCATCCATCCGCCGATCACCGCCTGTCTTGCGTATGCCCTACATCAGACACCAATCAAAAAAATACAGCAAGACGTGGAGACAAATCACATTTCGTAAGCGTGGCAAGGCGTTGGCTGATCAGAACCCTGAGAAGGGTGAATTCGCGCCCACTCTCATCACTAAGCTGACATTCTTATCAGTAACACTGATATAATCGCGCCAATTTTTATCAGGAGTGACCGCCATGAGCGCCGATCAAATCAAAGCTTTTTACAGCCAAAACAGCCAAGAGCGTTACGACGTTGTTGTTGAAGCCGCCAAAGCCAACCAGAAACTCTGGACCCTGGCCGACGACAACGGCTGTGTCGTGCTGGATTCCGGCACCGAGCAGTGTCTGGTTGTGTGGCACGATGAAGCCATCGCCGCCGATTGGGGCAAAGGTGACTTCGACGGCTGTAAGACCGTTGCCATCTCACTGTCTGATTTCATCGAAAAGTGGGCACCGGGCATGACCGACGACGGTTTTGATATTGCCGTGGCGCCGAGCCTCGCCGGTGAAGGCATCGTTCTGGCCGCCCAAGAGCTGGCCGACGAACTGAGCTAAGCCATCGCCAGACGAAAAACGCCCCGCTGCAGCGACTGCAGCGGGGCGTTTTTGTTATCCGTGGGCCAAAAGGCGCTCAACCCCGCTGGCGCCGCAGCAACCACAAAGCCAGAGCTCCCCCGCCAAGCTCCAGCCCCACAAACAGCCACATCAACAGATTGCCTGTACCATCCAGCAACAGTCCAAAGCTGCGGCCGATGGCCATGCCAAATAACACCGTTGCAACGAAGATCAGGCCAAAACCCTGATGGTTTTGATCGCGACTGAGCCCCAGCAGTGCCACGCCCACAGCACAAAACAAGCCGCCGTACGTCGCCCGCGTATCGATACGGGCCGATGCCGTATCCAAACCGTCACCTGTGGTCCAAAACATCATGCTGGTGGGAGCCAATATATAAGCGAGGCCGTACAGTAGGAAGAGCCCGCCCACCAGAGCGATCAATAACTTTGCCATACCCGTTCTCAGTTACAGCGGAGGCGCCAACCCTTAAAACCATAACAGCCCTGCCCCAACGATCCAGCAATCGGCATTCAATAAGCCGTTTCCTTCTTCGATACCGACAGCTATCTTATTCATAAAGGTACCGCTTATTGCCATGGACAATTATGCCAACAGGACTCACTCCCACGCTGCGTCACTGGTATCAGCAGGGCCAGTTTAAGACCATCCGTGGACAACAACTGTTCTTCGGGGTGGAGGGAGAAGGGCCCACTCTGCTGCTGATCCACGGGTTTCCTTCTGCAAGTTGGGACTGGCATCGTCTGCTCCCCGCCTTACGCCCGCACTTTCAGATCATCTACCTTGATATGTTGGGCTTTGGCTTTAGCGATAAACCCTTGCGCGCGTACCCCATCGGCCTGCAGGCGGATCTGATCACCGATCTGCTGCTTCACCTCAATATCGGCCAGGCCCATATCCTCGCCCACGATTACGGCGATACCGTGGCTCAGGAGTTGTTGGCGCGACAGATAAAGCAACGCAGCCCCATCCGTTGGCTCAGCTGTGCCTTGCTTAATGGTGGCCTGTTTCCGGAAGCGCACCGCCCCCTGCTGATCCAGAAGTTACTGGCCAGCCCTCTGGGCTCATGGCTAGCGCCGTTACTCGGACAACGGATCTTCTTTCGCAACCTGAAACGGATCTGGGGTCAAACATCCCCCAGCAAACACGAACTGACGGCCCTATGGCAATTGCTGCAATTTAACCAAGGCCAGCGGGTGATCCCCCAGTTGATCCGCTATATGAACGAACGCAGAACTCACCGTGCCCGCTGGGCCAGCGCATTGACTCAGTCGCCGATCCCGCTGGGTTTGATCAACGGCACCGCCGATCCCATCTCCGGCCATCAATTGCTCGAGCGCTTTCGCACCCTCTTGCCGCATTGCCCCACTTATTCTCTGGACGGTGTTGGCCACTACCCGCAACTGGAAGCGCCGCAAGCCACGGTCGACGCCTTATTAACCTTCCACCTAGAGCGTGTGGCATCGTTAACCGAGCTAAAACAAGGCGTCACAGCCTAACGCGGCTGGACTCGAACCGGTTGCATCGCCAGCACCGCGACGAAGATGAAGCCCAGTGGCGGTAGCAGCGCCAACAAGATCCCAAATAACACCGTGCGTCTTGGGTGCTCCGTTCGCGATGGCGCAAGATCAACACAGATCGCGCCCACCAGCAGGACGGACAGCAGAAAAAACAGACCAAGGGTTACCTTATCCATCACTTGTCCTCCACTTTAGACTTTCGTCCAATATATCAGATAATTGTGACAGAAGGCTGCTTCAGACCCATAGCCGGATCTTATGCCTTCATTGCACGACTCTGTTTAATACAAGGACTGATACGGCCGTCGAAACTGCGATCTACCCCGCAACCGCAGCGCACAATCGTCGGCCGTTCTGGTGTAGGATCCCGCGCCATCGTCTGTTGTTGTTGAGTATGAAATGAACCAAGCCAGAATTGGATTAACCAACCCGAAGAGTCCGACCAACGTCGGTGCCGTCATGCGTGCCGCTGGTTGCTATCAGGTCAGCGAGGTCTTCTTCACCGGCCAGCGCTACCTTAAAGCGCAGAAATTTCAGACCGACACCAAGCAGGCCACCCGCTCTATTCCGCTAAGCCATGTCGACTTTTTGCCGGATGCCGTCGATGCGGACACCCAGATCGTTTGTGTCGAGCTGGTAGAGGGGGCCATTGCGCTGCCCGAGTTCGAGCATCCGGAAAACGCCCTCTATATCTTTGGCCCAGAAGATGGCTCTCTCAGCCAAGCCGTGGTCGACCGTGCCCATGCCGTGGTGTACGTCCCGACCGTGGGCTGCATGAACCTGGCCGCCACCGTCAATGTGCTGCTGTACGATCGCCTCGCCAAAGGCCACTCGGCCCTGCAAGCCGGTGATGAGCTCATTCGCCAAAGCCGCGATACCAACAATAAAGTCAGAGTCCGCGATTAGACGCTGGGGCGACTTTATTCGCGCCTGAACAGTTTTCGCTTGCGCTGCCGGGTCCCGATGGGTACCCTGCGGCGTTTTTCCCCTATTTCTTCACTTAATCTCGGGTAGCTCATCGTGATCTCAGCAGCCAATATCACCATGCAGTTCGGCGCCAAGCCGCTGTTTGAAAACATCTCCGTCAAGTTTGGCGGCGGCAACAGCTACGGCCTGATCGGCGCCAACGGCTGTGGTAAATCCACCTTTATGAAGATCCTGTCCGGCGAACTGGAGCCGACCACAGGTAACGTCAGCGTGGAGCCGAACACCCGCGTGGCCAAACTGGGCCAGGATCAATGGGCGTTCGAAGAGTACAGCGTGATCGACACCGTGATCATGGGCCACAAGGAGCTGTGGGAGATCAAAGCCGAACGCGATCGCATCTACTCCCTGCCGGAGATGACCGAAGAAGAAGGCATGAAAGTGGCCGATCTGGAAGTCGAGTTCGCCGAGATGGACGGCTACTCCGCCGAAGCCCGTGCCGGTGAATTGCTGCTGGGTCTGGGGATCAGCGAAGACCAACACTTTGGCCTGATGAGCGCCGTTGCGCCTGGCCTGAAGGTCCGTGTTTTGTTGGCTCAGGTACTGTTTGCCGATCCAGACATCATGCTGCTCGACGAACCAACCAACAACTTGGACATTCACACTATTCACTGGTTGGAAGAGATCCTCAACGATCGCCAGTGCACCATGGTCATCATCTCGCACGATCGTCACTTCCTCAACTCCGTGTGTACCCACATGGCCGACATCGATTACGGTGAGCTGCGTGTCTACCCAGGCAACTACGACGAGTACATGACCGCGGCCAACCAAGCCCGTGAGCGCCTGCTGGCCGACAACGCCAAGAAGAAAGCGCAGATCGCCGAGCTGGCTGGCTTCGTTGCCCGTTTCTCCGCCAACGCCTCCAAGGCGCGTCAGGCGACTTCCCGTGCCAAGCGCATGGAGAAGATCCAGCTAGAAGACGTCAAAGCCTCCAGCCGTCAGACGCCGTTCATCCGCTTCGACCAAGAGAAGAAGCTGTTCCGTCAGGCGCTTGAGGTAGAAAACCTGAGCCAGGGTTATGACGGTGAGTTGCTGTTCAAAGGTTTGGATCTGAAAGTGGACGTGGGTGAGCGTATCGCCATCATCGGTGAGAATGGCGTGGGTAAATCCACCCTGCTCAACACCCTGGTGGGTGCGATGGAAGCCAAGTCCGGTGAGATCAAATGGTCCGAAAACCACAACATCGGTTACTACGCCCAGGATCACGCCGCCGACTTCGAAAAGGAGATGAACCTGTTCGACTGGATGGGTCAGTGGTCCACCGAAGGCAGCGATGAGCAAACCATCCGCTCCTTCCTGGGCCGTATGTTGTTTGGTCAGAACGACATCAAGAAGTCCACCAAGGTGATCTCCGGTGGTGAGCAGGGCCGTATGCTGTTTGGTAAGCTGATGATGCAAAAGCCCAACATCTTGCTGATGGATGAGCCGACCAACCACATGGACATGGAATCCATTGAGGCACTCAATACCGCGCTGGAAAACTACGAAGGCACCCTGCTGTTCGTTTCCCACGACCGTGTATTCGTCTCTTCCGTGGCGACCCGCATTATCGAGCTGAAGGCCGACGGGATCACCGATTTCCACGGCACTTACGAAGAGTACCTGCGCAGCCAAGGTGTCGAAGGTTAATCTTTGCCACCACTGACGTCAGACCAAACGCCCAAAGCCTCGCTTCGGGCGTTTTTGCTTTCAGCCCCTTTTTAACGCGTGACAGATCGGGCCGACGACCAGAATATTGGCGATCGGAATGACTACGGCATAGGATCAGCTATCCACTGATCCATACTGGCGCACAGCGAAAGCATGATGAACATTGACCACCTACGACTGTTTGTTCGTTTGGCATCCACCTACAACATCAGTCAGGCGGGGCAAGAGCTGGGCCTGTCTCCGGCGGTCGCCAGTGCCCACATCAACAAGCTCGAAGAGGGCCTGGGTGTGCGCCTAGTCCATCGCACTACGCGCAAGGTGTCGCTCACCCCAGAAGGCAACGCCTTCCTACCCCATGCAGAGGAAGTGCTGGCCAGCGTCGAAGCCGCACGCGCCTCAGTCGGAGTTGGGGAGATCACCCCGACCGGCACGCTGCGAGTGACTGCACCCGCATCCTTCGGCCGCCTACACCTGATCCCCGCGCTTAAAGGCTTTTTGGCCCGCTACCCCGAACTCACCGTGGATTTTCGCTTCAGCGACAGCATCATTGATATGGTCGAGGGGGGATTTGATGTGGCGATCCGCGATGCCGAGCTCAAAGACTCTACCCTGATCGCCCGTAAGCTGGCATCGGACCGACGTATCGTCTGCGCCGCCCCCAATTACCTGGCCGAACACGGCACACCCAACTCACCGGCCGATCTTCGCGCGCATCAATGCATCACGCTGGCGGGACTGGAAACCTGGACCTTTAACAGCCCAAGCGGCGAGCAGAGCCTCAAAGTCCAGGGCCAATTTCGCACCGACAATGGCGATGCCATGCGCGATGCCTGCGTCGCCGGGCTCGGCATCGCCATGAACTCCACCTGGAGCGTGTATCGGCAGCTTCAACAGGGCAAATTGGTTCAGATCCTGGCCGCGCACCCCATGGTGTCCAATACCGCCATTTGGGCGGTCTACCCCAGCTCCCGTTTGCTGGCCCCCAAGGTGCGAGCATTCATCGACTACTTTGCCGATTACTACGGCGATCCCCCCTACTGGGACCGTTAGTCCGGTATGGAACGGCGCCCCGCCACAAACCCGATAACATCCAACAACGACGTGCGGACTTTCCCCGTGATTAGTCCGCCAAGTACAGCGCACAGTGCAGCACGGTAGAAGCGGCTCGAGCACCATCACGGCTGCGTGAGAGAATCCGATTGGACAGCGGCCGGCGCGTTTGCCGTTGCCCTCCTCCCGCCAAGCCAGGGTCAAGTTCAGCGCAGGCAACAAAGCTCAATCATTTTGTGGCTTCTCGATCGGCTCAAACGAGGTTAGCGGACCATTCCTTGTGACTGCAAATGCCATAAGCTACTGCGAAGATAGAATATGAAGCCAGCGATCCCACCCCGTTCAAACGCCAGATATTGAGAGGAAGGACATCTACGCAACGACACGGTAGAAGCCCTGAAAGCAGGTGATATCAAAGGCGGAAAAAAGGCTAAATAACTGATCCTAATTGTGCTCCAGTTTCTGCAATCCATGACCACCACCCGGGAATGGTGAGGCGTTGTTCATGAAGTACTTCACCCGCCTGATTAGTTGCCACATGTGCTTGCACCGATGA
>NZ_BAABJZ010000067.1:0-21804 GCF_039543565.1 Ferrimonas pelagia
AGGGAACCAAGATCAGCGTACCCATGAAGCAAAAGCGCTGCATGATGAATACCGGATTTTTAGAAGGCGTCCTGCAGACTGGATTTGTATCAATGGCGAATTAATACACACTCATGCGGACGCCCTGGATATATTCAACGATAAAGGGCGTATCGACATTCACGTTAATTCCGCTAACGCGCTTGTAGTGATATCCCTCTTGATATTCGCCGTCGCCCTGGGCCACCACACGAGTGTCCGGCTGAGCCTTAGAACAGGTCGGGATCAAACCGGCCTGCCCTTCAGCCTCTGCGCCACATGGCCCAGTCCCACAGGCCGGCAACAAAGCCCCTCCCAGCCCCAAGACCATGATGGTCACTAAGGTTTGCGCCAATCGCGCACCGATCCTTTGCATTATTCTCCCCTTATCTCATTCTTTCTATTGTTATTCAGCAACAAAACTCGACCCGATCTTATCAGGCCAGCGCTGCAGCGACGCTGATCCTTATCAACCGCAGGAAGAACCATAATGGACAAAGGCCATTGGACCGGACGCAACCAATGCACTTTGCCAGTCCAGCGCAAGTAAACCCCCAACGAGATCCGCAAATGGGGAGTTATAGTCGATAGGCCTGGACACCAGTCATGAAGCAACTCGTTCCAAGTTTGTTTGTTTTAAGTCGAACGCCGACGCCCCTTAAGCCCTAACCAAAGAAGACCAGACAAAACGAAAGCGAGCAGATAAAGAATGAAGGGGATGCGAAGCACCTCGTGCAGCTTATCGAAGCCACGCCATTGATACACCGCCAGCATTGCCCCGATATAGCCAACCAAGATCACGGTGCGGGTATACCAGCGCCAGCCCAAGCCATGCATTGTGGTGATCACAAACATGCCGGCAAAACCAAACAAGAACATGGGCCACATCTGCGCCCCCTGCAACCACGCCACCAGCACACCATGAAATAGCACTAATGTCTCTAACGTCGCCGTCCAATAGCGATGGGTGTGCACCGACGTCATCATCAGACTGACTTGCAGCATTAGCAGGAAGACATAAAAGAACCCGATAAGATGCCCGTTGGTACTCTCCATCGGGTGATACCAAAAGGTATAGAGCGTCGCCCAGCTAAATACGTAACCATGATAGCGCAGCAGCAACCCGCGACACTGTGTCATCCAATCGAACCGATGGCCCCACAGCAAACCTCTCCGCGGCGTTTCCATGATCAACACCATCACCAGCAGCAGGATCACCGAACCTTGCGAAGAGAAGACCGGTACATCTTCTGCTAATGCGCCGTAATAAAGATGGGTTTGCAGCCAATGCAGGGTAATGAAAACACCATTGCCCACCAGAGCAATGACATTAATGCGGCGTAGCCTCGTTCTGGGTTTGAGTTTTAACCGCTGCCCGTAAAGGATCACGCCCCACATAAACAGCTGATGTGTCAGATAACCTGCCCACGCCGTAACGCTGGCTATCCCCCCCTCTCCCGGCAGTTGCCAGTAGTACCAACTGGCCCCGGTATCGGGCAAGAAGGAGACTTGCAGTCCATAAGGCCGCAGTAACGCGATAAGCCCCGCCAAGACCATACTGACGCCGACCCCCCACCAGAGCACTGTGACACTTGTGATGTTTCCACGTCGGGGCCTATCCATCGTATCCATCGCAATGACTAACCTGTGCTTTGTTATGTCAAAATTTTGATATCGAGGCAATCTCTTCGCCGCTCTGGCTCGATCTGAAAACGAGAAAGACCGCTAAAATGTATTTCCTAGCTAAATAGGATCCTATCGAGCTTTACCGCACAGAGCCTTGCTGTGGGGCCAGATCCGTTTCCGATTGCGCTTTGCCATGACCCTCCATCTCTCAACACACTTGTCGCCAACCCGATTGCGAGCGTAACGGCACCATTTTCTCGAAGCGACAAAGGCGTCATCCGCGACTCCAGTCAAACCCGCTTTCGGCATGAAACGACCTCAGGGTACGCATTTACAGAGCAATAGCCCAATAGCGATCCGCTTAATCATTCGGCCGACAAACGAACTGGCTACATCATCTGCTGACAAGGGATGGCTCACTCATTCCAGCAAATTCACCTTTCGCTCGGCTCGCTGGCGACAACAGCACCGTTCTCCCGACGACCAGTCATTGTCACCCGCATCACGGAGAGATAAATTCGAATGACTAATAAATCACGATAACGGCATAACTAGTCATTACGTGATCGACATCTCAAGGTGGCAAGTCGGACACAATAGCGCGTTGACCTTTGCGCAACTTCACTATTAATATAATCAAACGCAAATTAAATCTGCCACATAGAAGTAGTTTGTAAGTGTATAAGGTTCTATCCGTTATGGACGAGTAACCACAATCAGAACGTGAAGGCATCTCACCTCTGAATACATTAAGAATAATTATGCACTCGAAACCGACTGGTTTTGAGCCGCTCTCAGACGGAATAAATAATGAAAAGAACTCTTTTAAGCGCAGCGGTTGCTAGCGCAATGCTCCTGCCTGCCGCTCATGCAGTTGACGTATATGATGACGGCGTAAACACCCTATCTATCGGCGGGCATGTATCACTGATCGTAGGTAACGTAAGCTGGTATCAAGGTGCTGAGGTTGACACCGCTGTCCACGGCAACTCCCCGCGCGTGAACCTGGGTTACGAACGTAAACTGAATAATGGTTACACTGCGGAGCTGCTGGTTGAGCAAGCACTGAACACCCGCCACAGCGGCAACGCTTGGACTACGCGTCACGCCTCCGTTGCACTGGATCACGAGCAATACGGTAACTTGGCGATCGGTAAACAATGGGGTGTGTTCTATGACGTGATCTCCGTGACCGACATGCCAAACGTCTTCCCGTCTGACCAGTTGGGCTTGATGTCCAATGACTTCCTTGGTGAGCTGTCCGGTACTGGCTCGGCCGAAAATGCCCTGTTCTATCGTAACAACCTCAACTTGGGTGACGCTGGCCAACTGAACTTCGGTGTTCAGTGGCAAGGTGCAACGTCCGGCAACTCCTGGGCGGGTGACTATGACTTGGATAACCGCTTCGCGGTCGCGTTCCAGTATGAGTTCGCCGGTATCGTGCTGGGCGTTGCCCACACCTCCGGTTCATTCGACCAATACTTTGGGGTCGACACCGAGCAATTCGGCGACAAGTTAGAGTCCACCGCATTTGCCGCGAGCTACGGCTCCTACGGCGAAGGCCTCTACCTGGCCACCGCATACGCGATGGGCAAAAACCTGGAAGCGGGCCACAGCTACCGCAACATCGCCGGTGACACCACTGGCTTTGAAGTCCTGGGCGCCTACGCGTGGGACAACGGCTGGATGGCGCTGGCCTCCTACCGCCAGCTGGACAACGACGGTGAGATCCTGCGCTTGGATGATCAAACCGGCAGCACCAGCTGGAACGAGCAATTCTTCACCGCCGGTGTTGAAAAGTCGCTGAGCGAAAACGTCGCCTTGTTTGGTGAGTACAACCACGCGATGGGTGACGACATGACCGACAACCAGTGGGCCGTCGGCGTACGCTTCTTCCTCTGATCCTCAGATGTCATCATCTTTGGGCCTCACCTCGGTGAGGCCCTTTTTGTTGGAGTAAGAAAACACCATTGAGATCGATCTTTGCCGTGCTCGCCACGTTGTCACAGGGTAAGCTGACCGCACAAACCGGTGCTCACCTGACAAACCAGTGACAAAGGAGTCGTTTGGATATGGATAACCGTTACGTTCCCCCTAAGGTATGGACCCACGACGCCGAGAACGGCGGCGAATGGGCCAAAATTAACCGACCCATCTCCGGCGCGACCCATGCACGCAAGCTGCCCATCGGTCCGCATCCACTGCAACTCTATTCCCTGGCCACACCCAACGGCCAGAAAGTGACCATTCTGCTCGAGGAGCTATTGGCCATCGGCGTGAAAGAGGCGCAGTACGATGCGCATTTGATCCGCATTGCCGAGGGTGACCAGTTCGGCTCCGGGTTTGTTGCGATCAACCCCAACTCCAAGATCCCCGCTTTGGTAGACCATTCTGTCCACCACCCTGTCTCGGTCTTCGAGTCCGGCTCGATTTTGATCTACCTAGCGGAAAAATTTGACCATTTCTTGCCGAAGTCCATCGCCGAGCGCACCTCGGTAATGAACTGGCTGTTCTGGCTGCATGGCTCAGCGCCCTATTTAGGCGGGGGGTTTGGCCACTTCTACGCGTACGCGCCGGAGAAGTTTGAATACCCCATCAATCGTTTCACCATGGAAGCCAAGCGGCAGCTGGACGTCTTAGACAAACAGTTGGCCAACAATGAGTTCATCGCCGGCGCTCAATACAGCATTGCCGATATGGCGATCTGGCCCTGGTATGGCAACCTGGTTTTGGGGCGCAGTTATGACGCCGCAGAGTTCCTCGACGTTGAACGCTACGCTCAAGTGCTGCGCTGGGCCAAAGCGATCGACGCACGCCCCGCGGTGCAACGCGGCCGCATCGTCAATCGCAGCTGGGGCGAGCCGTGGGAGCAAGTGCCCGAGCGCCACAGCGCCGCAGACATCGACGCCGTGCTGGCGTTAAAACCCTAAAGACTGCGACAAACACACAAAAGGCCCGGCTCGCTGCAAGCGAAAGCCGGGCCTTATTGTTCTACTTCTGTCTCCATTGACTGCGCACACCGACGTTTTCCGACACTTGCGAAATAACAAACCTAGACAATAACATCTCTTTCATCGCGTCCATGCTCAGCCATTTAAACATCGTACGTCGACGACGCTGTATCGCCACCGCTGCCGGTCCAGTTGGTGTGGAAAAATTCGCCCCGGGCTCGATCGGTACGCTCATAACGGTGAGCGCCAAAATAGTCCCGTTGTGCCTGCAACAAATTCGCGGGAAGGCGCGCCGTGGTGTAACCATCGAGAAACGCCAGTGCCGATGTGGTGCAGGGCATGGGAATGCCCGACGCCAAAGAGCACGCCGCCACTTGACGCCACGCCGGCAGACAGCGCAGCAGCAGCGTCTTGAAATACGTATCGCAGCCGAGAAACGGCAACGCATCGTCCTTGCGAAACGCATCGCAAATGTTGCCGAGAAAGGCCGAGCGTATGATGCAGCCGCCACGCCACATCATGGCAACATTGCCGTAGTTGAGGTTCCAGCCGTACTCCTCCGAGGCTTGCCGCATCAACATAAACCCCTGCGCGTAGGAGATCACCTTAGAAGCCAACAGGGCTTGGCGTAGCGCTTCAAGCCACTGGGCTTGATCGCCGGTGACGGGCTCCACCTTATGGCCAAACAGAACCTCCGCCGCCTCCCGCTCGGGCTTTAACGCCGACAGGCAGCGAGCAAACACGGCTCCGGTGATCAGGGTGAGTGGAATGCCCAGCTCCAGCGCATTAATGCCAGTCCATTTTCCGGTACCCTTCTGCCCGGCGGCATCGAGGATCTTGTCCAATAACGGCGCACCGTCGTCATCTGTAAAACCCAGAATGTCGGTGGTGATCTCGATCAGATAGCTATCGAGCTCACTCTCCTGCCACGCAGCAAAGGTGGCTTGCATCTGTGCATGACTCATCCCAAGGCCCGCTTTCATAAAGTGGTAGGCCTCGGCGATCAGCTGCATATCGCCGTATTCGATGCCGTTATGCACCATTTTGACAAAGTGACCGGCGCCATCGGTGCCGACCCAGTCACAACAGGGCACGCCATCGACCGTGGCAGCGATGGCTTGAAAAATGGGTTTCACCTGAGGCCAGGCCTCGATGGCACCGCCAGGCATGATGGAAGGGCCATGCCGCGCCCCCTCCTCGCCGCCGGACACACCGGCGCCGATATAGTGGATCCCATGTTGCTGCAACGCCGCCACTCGACGATTGGTGTCGACATAGTTGGCGTTACCGCCATCGATAAGAATGTCGCCCGGCTCTAACAGCGGCAGCAGCGACTCAATAAAGCCATCGACGACCTCACCCGCCCGAACCATGAGCATGATACGCCGAGGCCTCTCAAGCCTGTCGGTCAGCGCCTTAAGCGTAAACGCCCCGGTGATCTGAGTACCCTGCGCCGGCCCGGCCAGAAAGTCGTCGATCTTCGATGTGGTGCGATTGTGCACCACCACTTTAATTTGGTGATCGTTCATGTTGAGCATCAGGTTTTGCCCCATCACCGCCAAACCGATCACGCCGATATCGCTTTTCATCGCCACTTTCCTCCACGCGTTTAACCCGGCGCCATGCAGCCGCAGTCAATCGTTAGTGTAAGCAATGCTGAGCCGCCCGACGGCACAGCCCGGTTTGGCCGCCGTTCTTGGCTAGTGTTAAGGGAAACCAACAGCGAGGACTAACACCATGACCGGCAACACCGCGATATTGGCGACAGCGACAAGGCGATCATCGCTGGCACACTTGGCATGCTGGGGCGCCATAGCGCTGCTCGCCGGTTGCAGCCACAGCCCGGGCGCTGGCCAGAGGCCAACGCCGTTTGAGCACTCAGCGTCCATACAGCCGATGTGGCAAGGCCAATGGATCGATCTGACCCATGAGTTCTCCACCCGTGCCATCTACTGGCCGACGGCCAAGGCGTTTGAGCACACTGAGGTGTTTAAAGGCGTTACCGACAAAGGCTTTTTCTACGCCTCGTACGATTTTGCCGCGTCTGAACACGGCGGCACCCATCTGGATGCGCCCATCCACTTTAGTGAAGGGCAATTGGGCGCCGGCGACATCCCTTTGCAGCAACTGATCGGCCCGGGCGTTCGGATCGAAGTCATGATCGGCGCACAGCGCAATCATCAGATCAGCGTCGAGGAGATCACGCGTTGGGAGCAGGAGCATGGGCAGATCCCCGATAGCAGCATCGTCCTGTTCGATACCGGCTCGGCAGCGCTTTGGCCTGACAAGGAGCGCTACATGGGCACCGCTGAGCGCGGCGAGGCGGCCGTGGCTAAACTGGCCTTTCCCGGCATTCACCCAGACGCGGCGCTCTTTCTGATCCAACAACGCAACGTCAAAGCGGTGGGGATCGATACGCCCAGCCTCGACTACGGCGGCTCGGTTTACTTTCACACCCATCAGATCCTGTTTCAGCAAAACATCCCTGGGTTTGAGAACGTCGCCGATCTAAGCGCCCTGCCGCCAACCGGCTTTGGCGTGATCGCCCTGCCGATGAAGATCAAACATGGCAGTGGCGCACCGCTTCGGATCATCGCGTTAATACCGCCAACCGACTGAACCAGCGTTTCGGAGCCGCCGAAAAGCAACAAGCATCGCCGTGGCGATGCTTGTTTCAAAGGACGGCTCACGCTGTGACGATCACAAGATCACGGTTCGTCCTTCATTGAGTACCACCCGCTGCTCGGCCACGAGGCGCACCGCGTCCGCCAGCGTAATGGCTTCAATGTCGTGACCAATATGGACGTAGCGGCTGACTGTTGCGCGATGATCGACCGACTTAACCTCCTGACAGATGATGGGCCCCTCATCCAGATCCGCCGTAACAAAGTGCGCCGTTGCGCCGATCACCTTCACGCCCCGCTTGTGGGCCTGATGATAGGGCTTAGCCCCTTTGAAACTCGGCAGAAAGCTGTGGTGAATGTTGATGGCGCGACCTTCGAGCTTTTCACAAAGACTGTCCGACAAGATCTGCATATAGCGTGCAAGGATGAGGTAATCCGCCTGGGTCTGTTGCAGCAAGGCCAGGATCTGCTCCTCCTGCTGGGGCTTGGTCTCTTTGCTGATGGGCAGATGATGGTAGGGAATACCGTACCATTCCACCAGAGGACGTAGATCATCGTGATTGGACAGCACACCAACGATCTCGACCGGCAGTGCACCGGAGCGCCACTTAGTGAGCAGCATATTGAGGCAATGATCATCGCGGGAAACCGCCAGCATCAGCTTGGGCTTTTGCTGCACCGGTCGCAGTTGGTATTCCATGTCGAGCTCATGCGCCAGCTCGGCAAAGTCGGTCAGGAACTGCTCGAAGGTGCACTCCATGTGCCGATCATCAAATTCGGTGCGGGAGAAAAACGCCTTGGTGTCGGGATCGCCATAATGGGACACCTCAGTGATAAAGGCACCGTGCTGATGCAGGCATCCCGAATAGCGGGCCATCACGCCGAGCCGGTCCGGGCATTTTAACGTAAGGACAAATTGGGTGGGGTTTGGTTTTTCCATGCTGGCGGGGACCTCTGCGCTATCGTGCGACCAGTGTGCAGGATCCAGCACGCAGGGCAAAACTATCAGGTCATTCCTGACGGGAATGCCGCACGCGCTGCTGAGCCAGCCGGTTAAGCGCCGGTTGTTGAGGAGCCACGGAGGATCACCTCAAACGCCAAGACATGGCCCGGATGATCATCTTCGGCCAACAGCTCTGGCTGATCAGCCAAGATATCGACCGCCCGCTGCGCCATCTGCCGGATAGGCTGTCGTATGGTGGTGAGTTGTGGCCAGATCGCGGTGGCCAGCTGGGTGTCATCGAAGCCCACAACGGCAAGCTGCTCCGGCACCTTTAACCCGCATCGATGTGCTTCGGCAACCACGGCCGCCGCCATATCGTCGTTACTGGCAAAGACGGCGCTGGGCCTATCCTGCTGGCTCAGCAGCGCGTGCGCCGCTTCCATGCCCGAGCGATAACAAAAGTACCCTTGTTGCACCCAATCTTCGGGGGTTGTCAGCCCATGATGCGCCATCGCTTCCAAATAACCGGCATAGCGCTGTCGAGAAACCCCTTGGTTAGGGTTCCCTTTGATAAACCCGATCTTCTGATGCCCTTTCTCGATGAGGTGCTGGGTTAACCGGTAGGCTGCCCGTTGATCATCCATGCATACATAGGGACTCAGACCCGGTTCGCGATCCGGTGCCACCCGGACAAACGGCAATTGACGCTGCCTCAGCGCAGCCAACAAGGCCAGATCATCACACAAGGGGGGCAGCAGGATCACGCTGTCAATCTGCGACTCATTCAGCAACGCCATTAACTGCTCCACCGCTGTTAACTCGTCGCCGCGGCAGTGCTCAACCACCAAGTGGTAGCCTTTGCGCCGACTGTGCTCCAGCGCGCCTAACAGAAATTGGCTCACGTAGCCTTCGGACGGGTTGTCATACAAGAGTCCAATCATATAGGAGCGTGCACTGGCCAAACGGCGAGCGGCCACATTCGGACGGTAGCCCAGGGCTTGCATCGCCTCTTGCACGCGCTGGCGTGTGGATTCGGCGACCTTGCTGCTGCCATTAAGTACCCGTGAAACCGTCATGATCGAAACGTTGGCCCGTTCCGCGACCTGTTGAATGGTGATTGATTTATGCATTGACCCGTCTTTAGGAGACCACAAAATACTGGGGATGAAGCCCAACGACATGAAAGCTCGAATATTATCACGTTCGTTGTGGCTCTGCGCGGCCGAAACGGGCTTAAATCTTAAACTTGGCTGTCCGCCAGCCAGTCAAAAAATCTAACGATCTCATCTCCTTGGCTATCTTCAAAGGTTAACCACAAGCGCCAGACCATGTAACCGGAGCTGCAACTGCCGTACAGCACGGTGGCGTGCCCATGTTCATCAAAACGGACCGGGATCACGCCCATGTACATGTCTCGCCCTTCGAGCCGCGCCGCGGTGATCTGGTAGCCATCAGGCATCGTCATTTTAAGCTGAAAGGGCTGCTCGCTTGGGGTGTGCGTCAGGGATGGCGCTAGGCTTATACCCGCATTGGCACAGGGGCCGACAGTAAAGTCGCATAAACTCGATTCAGTTACCGGATTGTGCGCCAAATCCTTTGTCTCACCACATCCAGAGAGCAATAACAGCGGTAAAACCAAGTAGATAATGTGATGCATTCGTTAAATTCCGTTTTCTTCTTAGATAATTACACCCAACACATTCGCTTTTAGCTTCATTTGATCTCGATCAAGCTCTCACCTCGCCTTTTGGTTGGGTTTTTTGATGGCACTCAAGTATCATGAGCTTGCCATGAGGTGTGTCACACTTTGGCCAGTGATCTGCGCACGCATTGATGCCAAGACGCAGCGACTGAAATAAATAAGCATATGCAGTGGAAGCTCGATATGAACCTAACCAACCAAGGCCCGGCCGACTACAACTATACCGTAGTTCGCCAATTTGCCATTATGACCGTTGTGTGGGGTATTGTTGGAATGGCTGTGGGGGTGTTGATCGCCGCTCAGCTGATCTGGCCCGCCCTAAACTTCGACACCCCCTGGCTAACCTATAGCCGCCTTCGTCCCCTCCATACCAACGCGGTGATCTTTGCCTTCGGCACCAGCGCCCTGTTTGCCACATCCTATTATGTCGTGCAGCGTACCTGCCAAACGCGCTTGTTTTCAGACAAGATGGCGTCGTTCACCTTCTGGGGTTGGCAAGCCATTATCGTTGCCGCCGCCATTACCCTGCCACTCGGCTTAACGACGGCAAAGGAATATGCGGAATTAGAATGGCCGATTAAGATCGCCATTACCCTCGTCTGGGTTTGTTACGCTCTGGTGTTCTTCGGCACCTTAATAAAACGAAAAACCAGTCACATCTATGTCGCAAACTGGTTCTTTGGCGCCTTTATCATCACGGTTGCGGTGCTGCATATCGTTAACTCAATGTCCATCCCGGTCAGCATGTGGAAATCCTATTCCATCTACGCCGGCTCAGTGGATGCCATGGTGCAATGGTGGTACGGCCACAATGCAGTGGGCTTTTTGCTGACGGCAGGCTTCCTCGGCATGATGTACTACTTCGTGCCCAAGCAGGCCGAACGTCCGGTCTACTCCTATCGCTTGTCCATCGTCCACTTCTGGGCCTTGGTTTCGCTCTATATCTGGGCTGGCCCACACCACCTCCACTACACCGCACTGCCTGACTGGACTCAGACCCTTGGCATGGTGATGTCATTGGTGCTGTTCGCCCCCTCCTGGGGTGGCATGATCAACGGGATCATGACCCTGTCCGGTGCCTGGCATAAGCTCAGAACCGATCCGATCCTGCGCTTCCTGGTGGTCTCGCTCTCCTTCTACGGCATGTCCACCTTCGAAGGCCCGATGATGTCGATCAAGACGGTCAATGCGCTGTCACACTACACCGACTGGACCGTAGGTCACGTCCACTCCGGCGCCTTGGGTTGGGTGGCAATGGTGTCCATTGGTGCGCTCTACCACTTGATCCCCGTGCTGTTTAACCAGAAGCAGATGTACTCAGTCAAACTGATCAACGTGCACTTTTGGCTGGCAACCGTGGGAACCGTGTTGTACATCGTCGCCATGTGGATCTCCGGCGTGATGCAAGGCCTGATGTGGCGCGCGGTGAATGCGGACGGTACCCTGACCTACAGCTTTGTTGAAGCGCTGTCGGCCTCCTATCCGTTCTACATCGTGCGTTTCATTGGTGGCTGCTTCTTCCTGTTCGGTATGTTCCTGATGGCCTACAACGTTTTCCGCACGGTCAAGGCACCGGATGGCAGCATCGCTGCTTCCCCAGCGCCTCAGGCGGCATAAGGAGTCAGACAGATGAAATTTTCACATGAACTGGTAGAAAAAAATGTCGGCTTACTGGCGATCCTGATCGTGGTGGCCATCAGCTTTGGCGGCATCGCCGAGATCGTGCCCTTGATCTACATCGATGAGACCAATGAGCCGGTTGAGGGGCTCACACCCTACACCGCACTGCAGATGGAAGGCCGGGATGTTTACATCCGTGAAGGCTGCTCCAACTGCCACAGCCAGATGATCCGCCCCTTCCGAGCCGAAACCGAGCGCTACGGTCACTACTCCGTCGCGGGTGAGCACGTCTGGGAGCACCCCTTCTTGTGGGGCTCAAAGCGAACCGGTCCCGATCTGGCCCGCGTCGGCGGACGTTACTCCGACACCTGGCATAAGGTCCACCTGACCGATCCGCGCGCGGTGGTGCCAGAGTCGAACATGCCCGCCTACCCCTGGCTCAATGACAACGTGCTGGATGGCGCGCACACCGAGGCCAAGCTGAAGGTGTTCCGCGATCACTTTGGGGTTCCGTACAGTGAGGACGATGCCGTACTGCAAAAAGACGCTCAGAGCGTGGTCGGCAAAACCGAAATGGAAGCGCTGATCGCCTATCTCCAAGTCTTGGGCACGGCCCTGTAATCGAGGAAAGCACAATGGATTATGGATTTTTCCATGGGATCTACACCTCGGTGCTGATGATCTGCATGATCGGGATCATCGCCTGGGCGTATTCAAAAAGAAGAAAGGCCTCATTCGACGAAGCGGCCAATCTGGTGTTCGCGGATGAGGAGGCGGTGCAAGACACCGCAAAGGAGCAGGGATAGATGAATAGCATTTTAAGTATCATCGTGATCTTTTGTGTCGCCGCGGTGTTGGTAGGCTCTGGTGCCTGCCTCATCTGGTGCATCAAAGACAAAATGGGCAAAGAGGAAGGCGAGTCCATGGGGCATGTCTTCGATGGCATCGAAGAGGTGAATAACCCCTTGCCGAAGTGGTGGAGCTACATGTTCGTTATCACCATCCTCTTCGCCGTGGCCTACCTAGTGCTCTACCCCGGCCTAGGTAACTTCGCCGGTGTGCTCAACTGGACCTCAGCCAATAAACAGGTGCTCAGCCTAGAGCAGTCCAAGGCTCAAGCCGCCGAAGCGGTCGCCGAAGGCAGCACCAAGCTGGTTCAGTACGATCGTGAAATGGCCCACGCTGAGGATCGGTTTGGCCCTATCTTCGCTGCGTTCGCCGCGCGGTCGATCGAAGATCTGGCGGCCGATGAAGACGCCCGCAAGATCGGTCAACGCCTGTTCCTGCAAAACTGCGCCCAGTGCCACGGCTCCGATGCGCGCGGCAGCACCGGCTTCCCCAATCTGGTTGACGGCAGCTGGTTGTATGGCGGCACGCCGGAGACCATCAACCTGAGCATCTTGAACGGTCGAAATGGCTTTATGCCCCCCAAAGGCGGACTGCCGGTCGCGGATGAAGAGATCCCCGATCTGGTCGAATATGTCCTCAGCCTGTCCGGGCGCGATCACGATGCCGACGCAGCCGTCAAAGGACAAGGGGTGTATATGAAGGGCTGTTTCGCATGCCACGGCATGTCCGGTGAAGGCAACCCAATGCTGGGCGCGCCTAGCTTGAAGGACGATGCCTGGCTCTATGGTGGCAGCCGTGCCGCCGTGGCCGACTCCATCAAGAATGGCCGCTCAGGCCAGATGCCAGCCTGGAAGGAGATCCTCGGCGAAGATAAGGTGCACCTTATCAGCTCCTACGTTTACAGCCTCAACCTGTAACCCATGCAAGCCCCGCACACGCGGGGCTTTTCATTTAAATATCAGTACCCAATCACCTGCGTTCACAATACGAACAACAACTGAGCAGAAAGACTCACCGCACATCACCCTTGCTAGACCTCCCTCACACACAACAGTAAACTGAGGCCCAGATCTCAGTGGAAGGAACCCAAATAATGACGCAACAACCTTGGTATAAGCAGTTTTGGCCTTGGTTTCTCATCATCCTGCCCGCCTGCGCCGTTTCGGCTTCCATCTACACCTACTATGTCGCTGCGACCTCGCCGTTCTCTATGGTCTCAGAGGATTACTATAAGGAAGGCAAAGGGATCAATCAGGATCTGTCGCGGATCCGAGCGGCCCAGAATATGGGGCTGTCGTTTTCCTTACAGATCACCGATGGGGAGATCGTCATCGAGCAGCACGGCGGTGCCCCCCTGCCCGGTGCCATCGAGTTGGAGTTTCACCACGCCACGCTAGAGCAGCGCGATTTTGTCCAGATGCTGACCAAGGATGGCAATGGCCGCTATCGTTTGCGTCGAACCGACAGCCTCGACGGCACCTGGCTGGTGCAGATCGACGCGTTCGATCAAAGCTGGCGGCTGCAGACCCGCATCACCCTCCCGAACCCCGATCCCATTTGGCTGAAGTAATGGATGTCTATGAGCCAATCGCTGTGCTACCACTGTAACGAACCGGTGCCGGCCAGCGCCGGTTATACCAGTCTGATCGACGATCAAGCGATGCCCATGTGTTGCCCCGGCTGCGCCGCCGTGGCGGATGCCATCGTCAGCGCCGGCCTGTCCGATTATTATCGCTACCGCACCGAAAAGGGTCAGCAACAGGACATACCGCCGCAATTGGCGTCGCTGATCGCCTACGATCTCGATGAGGTGCAGCAGGAGTTTGTCGCCCATCAGGGCGAGCTGCGCGAGGTGCTGTTATCGATCGACGGGATCAGCTGTGCTGCCTGTGCCTGGCTGATAGAAAAGCATCTGGCGGGGGTCAAGGGGATCGCCAAGATCAACGTCAATACCACGACCCAGCGCGCCGTATTGGTCTGGGATGGCCGCCAACAGCGGCTGTCTGACATCCTCGCGGCGATGGCGCAGATCGGCTACAACGCCGCCCCCTTCCAGGTCGATGCACAGGAACGCAAAGACGCGCAGGAAAGCCAAAACTTCCTGCTGCGGGTGGGCCTAGCGGGGTTGGCCACCATGCAGGTGATGATGCTGGCCGTCGCCTTGTATACCGGCTACTTCTACGATCTGGAGCAGAGTTTCCGAGATTACTTTCGCTGGGTCAGTTTGATCTTTGCCACACCGGTGGTGCTCTATTCGGCGCAACCCTTCTATTTCAGTGCCATGCGTGCCCTCTTCGCCCTGCGAGTCAATATGGACGTGCCGGTCTCCATCGCTATCCTGCTGGCCTACGGCGCCAGCTGTGCCGCAACAGTGAAGGGCACAGGTGAGGTCTTCTTCGAGTCGATCTCCATGTTCACCTTCTTCCTATTGTTGGGCCGGCTATTTGAGCAGCGGGCCCGGCGCAAGGCTTCGGAGAACGTCAGTAATCTGCAGAAGCTAGTGCCGATCACCGCACGGCTGATCGAGCAAGGTGAAGAGCGCCAGATCGCCGCCCGGGCACTGAAAGTTGGCCAGCGCTGCCGGGTGCTGCCCGGTGAACGCGTGCCGGTCGACGGCCGTTTGCTCGCCGGCAATAGCCAGTTCAATGAGGCGATGTTGACCGGCGAGGAGCAGCCGGTATCGCGCGTGATCGGCGATGAGATCTTTGCCGCCACCGTCAACCTGCACCAAAGCGTGGAGCTGCAGGTGGTGCGTGTTGGTGCCGAGCAGCGGATCAACACCCTGATGCGGCTGCAGGAGCAAGCCGCCACCAGTAAACCGGCCATCGCGCTGTTTGCCGATCGGGTGGCGCAATACTTTGTGCCCGCCATCCTGATGATCGCCGCGCTGACCTACGGCATTTGGCTGCAGATCCGTCCCGACGACGCGTTCTGGATCATGCTCTCCGTGTTGGTGGCAACCTGCCCCTGCGCGTTGGCATTGGCCACGCCCGCCGCGCTCACCTGTGGCACCAATCGGCTGCGCCAGCAAGGGATGCTGGTTAAGAGTGCCACTGTGTTGGAAGCCCTGCCCAGGATCACCCGGTTGCTGTTCGACAAAACCGGGACCTTAACCCGAGGCCACTTCAGCATCACCCAGGTCGACGTGCTCGATCCCACGTTTAAAGAGGCGCAGGTGCTTGCGTTGGCCGCTGCACTTGAGGCGCACTCATCCCACCCTTATGCCAAGGCGTTTCGTGCCTATCGCAACAAAGACTACATCGCCCAGCGCTGTCATTACCATGTCGGTCAGGGCGTCGAGGGTTGGATCAACGGCCAGCACTACCGCATCGGCCGGGCGGGCTTTGCCAGCGCCAATACTCAGGTGATGGAAGGGATGATCCTCACACTGGCGGATCGGCCGATCGCACGCTTTGCGTTTCAAGACAGCCTGCGCAGCGACGCCCATGAGGCGATCCAGCGGCTGCAACTGCACGATCTGCCCTGTGAGATGCTGTCCGGCGATCCCGATCCGCACGCGCTTAAGATCGCCCAGCAACTGGGCCTCACCCATGCCCATCATGACTGCTCGCCCGAGCAGAAGCTGGCCTATCTCAAAGCCTGCCAACAGCGCGGTGATAAGGTGGCGATGTTTGGCGACGGGATCAATGACGCGCCGGTTCTGGCGGGGGCGGATGTGTCCGTGGCGATGGCCGGAGGCACGGATCTGGCCAAATGCCACGCCGATCTTATCCTGCTCGGTGATAAGTTAGCGCCGATCCTAGCCGCAGTTGAGACCGCCAGATTGACCCGCCGCGTGATCCGGCAAAATCTGGCGTTGTCACTGTGCTACAACCTGGCGATCCTGCCACTGGCGGTGTGTGGCTATGTGCCGCCCTATCTCGCCGCCGCAGGGATGTCACTGAGTTCGTTGGTGGTCGTTGCCAACAGCCTACGTCTATTAAGGAGACCCTGATGGAGATCATCTACATCTTGATCCCGATCGCCATTGGCTTTGTTTGCCTGGCGGTGGCACTGTTCTTCTGGTCAGTCAAAAGCCGCCAGTATGAGGATCTGGATCGGGCCGGCTACTCCATCCTGTTCGACGATCCAAAGCCAGAGCAGCCCAACTCACCAGCCGAGTCCACCGAGCACGACAATGACCGAGTATAACTTTTACGCTGCGCTGTTGGTCGGCTTACTCGGCGGCGCTCACTGCCTCGGCATGTGCGGCGGCATCGTCGGTGCCTTTAGCCAGGCGCTGCCGGGCGGCAATGCAGTCACGTTGCAGCAGCGCATGGGGTTTGTCTTGGCCTATAACGCCGGTCGGATCAGCAGCTATACCTTAGCTGGCGTTGCCGTCGGCGGCGCTGCCGGCGCCTTAATGGCGATGTTTGCGCTAGATCCCCTGCTGGCGGGACTGCAAGCCTTGGCCGGCATCATGCTTTGCCTCATGGGCCTGTACATCAGTCAACTGAGCAAAGCCCTGATCCACATTGAAGCACTGGGACAACCGCTCTGGCGTCGCTTAGCACCGCTGGGGCAGGCCATACTGCCGCTGCACCGGCCGGGTAAAGCCTACTTGGTTGGGCTGGTGTGGGGCTGGCTGCCCTGCGGGCTGGTTTACTCCACCCTGACCTGGGCGCTGGCGGCCGCCGATCCCTGGCAAGGCGGTCTGATCATGGCGGGTTTTGGCCTCGGAACCCTGCCAACCCTAGTCGCCATGGGCGCTGCAGCCGACTTACTCAAACGGATCCTGAATAGCAAAAAATTCCGCCTAATGAGTGGCTTAGTCTTAATTGCTTATGGCGGCCAAATGACATATATTGCGCTACATCAATTTTTAAAGTGACCCAGCTCAATGAACGGCGCTCGTTCGTGACTTGGATTCACTAAAAATATGGCTTTCAAATGGATATGGGGAAGATGTTATGACACAAGGCTGCGCCATCCACTGTCAGAACTGCAGTATGTCGGAGCTCTGTATTCCCTTTACACTCAGTAGCAGTGAATTGGATAAGCTTGACGCCATCATCGAACGCAAACGCCCGATCCACAAAGGCGATCTGCTGTTCCAGAGTGGGCAACCGCTCAAATCCCTCTTTGCGATCCGCAGCGGCTCCATCAAATCCTATACCATCACCGAGTCCGGTGACGAACAGATCACCGCCTTCCACTTGGCCGGTGATGTCGTCGGCTTTGATGGGATCCACGGTCAATCGCATCAAAGCTTCGCGCAGGCACTCGAAACCTCGATGGTCTGTGAGATCCCGTTTGACATGCTGGATAAACTTTCAGCCACCATGCCTTCCCTGCGCCACCAGATCTTTCGACTGATGAGCAACGAGATCATGGGCGATCAAGATATGATCCTCCTGCTCTCCAAAAAGAGCGCCGAGCAACGCCTCGCCGCCTTCCTCGGCAGTCTCGCTCATCGCTTTGGCAGTCGAGGCTTCTCCTCCAAAGAGTACCGATTAACCATGACGCGAGGAGACATCGGCAACTACCTCGGACTGACAGTCGAAACCATCAGTCGCTTACTGGGCCGTTTTCAGAAGTCACAGCTTATTGAAGTTAAAGGTAAATATATTACCATTCTCGACATCGAAGGCTTGAGCCAACTCGCGGGCACCGCCCGCGTTGGTCGATAATTCCGCAACGCCCGGCACCAGCCGGGCGTTGTTGATCTGAAACAAGGAAATCCCATCAAGATCTGCCACGATTAAAGCGTACCCTGTCGCACTAGGAGAAGGTTATGAGTGATTACAAACGCATTCTAGTGGTGGTCGATCCCGCCCATGATGCCCAACCCGCGATCATGCGCGCCGCCCACCTCGCCAAGGGTTGTGACGGCCAAATTACGTTAACGCTCAGCATCTTTGACTTTTCCTACGAGATGACCTCCATGCTGTCCGCCGAGGACAGAGAAAACCTGCGCAACGGACTGATCAAGCAGCGCCAAGCCTGGCTGGAGGAGCTGGCCGCGCCGGTGCGGCTCGAAGGCATCGCTGTCGACTGCACCGTCACCTGGCACAATCGCCCGTACGAAGCCGTCATCGAGCAAGTATTGAAGCTGGATGCCGATCTCATCGTCAAAAGCACCCATCAGCATGACCGGCTCAAGTCGGTGATCTTTACGCCCACCGATTGGCACCTGTTGCGCAAGTCGCCAGTCCCTGTGTTGCTGGTTAAAGATCATGACTGGCCAGTGGATGGTAAGATCTTGGTCGCCGTCAACGTCGCAGCCGAAGATGAAGATCACCTATCGCTCAATCGTAAGATAGTTGCCCGGGCGCTCGAACTTGCCGTCACCATCAAGGCCCAGGTTCATCTGGTCAATGGCTACCCAGGCACACCCGTCAACATTGCCATCGAGTTGCCCGACTTCGATGCGCACGCGTACAACCGGTCACTTAAAACCCACCACGAGCAGCGCCTACGCGCGTTGGCGGATGAGTTCTCGCTCCCCCATGAGCAATGTCATGTGCTCGAAGGACTGCCCGAGGACGTGATCCCCGATCTGGCTAAAGAGCTCGACGTCGAGTTGGTGATGATCGGCACCATCGGCCGCACTGGGATCTCCGCCGCCTTGATCGGCAACACCGCCGAACACGTCATCGACCAGCTTGAGTGCGATCTGCTCGCCGATAAACCCGACGGCTTTGAATCCCCCGTCAAGATCTGAGCCTAAGCTCCCCTTCTCCGACCGGGCTCGCCACTGTGCGAGCCCACTTTTTTCATCCCCCCCTTTACCCTGCCCAAGCATACTGGAATAATGCCCGGCTTGATTGAACCTGGTCTATGAGGAACCCTGGGTGGAAGAGCTGAGCCAAAAGCAAAAAACACGCCTGAATAAACTGCAAAAACGCCTACGTCGCGAGATGGGCAGCGCCATCGACGATTACAAGATGATCGAAGAGGGCGATGTGGTCATGGTGTGCCTGTCTGGCGGTAAAGACAGCTATACCATGCTGGATATCCTAATGAACCTGCAGCATCGCGCACCGGTGAATTTTAAGCTGGTCGCCGTTAACCTGGATCAAAAGCAGCCAGAGTTCCCCGAGCACATCCTGCCCGAGTACCTGAAGTCCGTCGGCGTGACGTACCACATTCTCGAGAAGGACACCTACTCCGTGGTCAAAGAGAAGATCCCAGAGGGCAAGACCACTTGCTCGCTGTGTTCACGCCTGCGCCGTGGCACCCTGTATGGCTTTGCTCAGAAGATCGGCGCCACCAAGATCGCCCTCGGTCACCACCGCGATGACATCATCGAGACCCTGTTCTTGAATATGTTCTATGGCGGCAAAATGAAAGCGATGCCGCCTAAACTGCTGTCTGATGACGGTGCCAATGTGGTGATCCGCCCGATGGCCTACAGCCGCGAAAAGGACATCGCCGAATACGCTGAGCTCAAAGCGTTCCCGATCATTCCATGCAACCTGTGTGGCTCTCAGGAGAACCTGAAACGTAAGATGGTCAAAGAGATGTTGGTGAGCTGGGACAAACAGCACCCAGGCCGGATCGAAACCATCTTTACCGCCATGCAAAACGTCGCGCCATCGCAAATGGTCGACCGAGAGCAGTTTGACTTTGTCAGCCTCAAGCGCGATCCCGATGCCAAGTTTGAAGGCTCCGTTGCCGAGGCGGATCTGCCCGCGTTCGACTTCCTGGACCAAGCCAACTCAGGTCACGTCCAGTTGGACAAGCCCCGAGGCGAAGCAATCGACATCGTTCAGGTATACCAGCCATAAAGAACGGATCAAAAAAGCCACCCTAAAGGTGGCTTTTTTGTTTTCTATCAAGGTTTTAGTCCGAACTCACACCGATCCCAAGGCTGCGCATGTATGCGGCCAATGCCTGAGCTTCTAACCCTTTGCTCGCAGCTAGCCCGGCATACGTCCCTCGCTGATCCGCAACCGAACGCTGTTGCCCCAGCTTTTGCTTGCCCTCTATCTGCTCGATCTCAATGCTGAAACCCACAATCGCGCCGAGCAGTCGCTGGCGGATCTCATCGGTGATGATCTCATTGGACTGCAATAAGCTGGACTCGTGCTGGGCCAACAACGTATCCAAAGCGGCCACCGTCTCCGCATTGGAGGTTAACCTTACCCGCCCCTTCACGTGTACCGCAGCGTAGTTCCAAGTCGGCACCATAGGCCGGGTTTGATACCAACTCGGCGAGATGTAGCTGTGCGGCCCGGAAAAGACCACCAGCACCTCGCTTCCCTCCAGCTCGCGCCATTGCGGATTGGCACGCGCCATATGACCGTACAGTGTCCCCAACTCCCCCTCACCACTGCGTAGCGTCAACGGCAGATGACTGGCGCCCAGCGTTGGATCGATCACAACCGCAAAACCAAACGTCTGGATAAACCGATGTGCGCTGGCAAGATCTGGCATGCTGAACGACTTGGGGTTATACACGTAACACTCCTTTTGCGTGATTGAAAAGCGAACTCAAGGCAGAGCCTTAAAATGCGGCCCGCTTTTTCCTGAGCTCGCTTGGCCACATCAAATCAGCGCATTCCGTAACCAGACGGGCGAAGACGAGCATAAACAATGATGCCGTTAGCCGGAGATAGCAAGCGCCGGTTTCCGGCCAGAGCACAGCATTAGCCGCACAGCGAGCGCGCTCCACCTTGACGCCTCCAGGATGGTTCACGCCCCGGATAGGGCCGCGGCTACGCGCGGTCTATCCTAATTTGTCACATGAATGCTGAATCCAACACCGTCTTAAGCCTAAGTGCAATTCCAATTGATTCTTCAATTTCAGAAAGTACGTCACCAAACCGTTGATTGATTGGATCAATCTCAGGAGCGCCCACTTCAAATATAATCGATTTACCTGATACATAAATCGAAATACTATCATCAACAAACGGCGCAAACTGTTCAACAATCAGCTCAAACTTCTCTGATTGCTCGTACATCATAATCTTAATATAATTGCCGTAGATTTGATGAACGATCTGGGTCGATTTATCCTTAGGGTTTGGATAGAATCGAATCCAGGTATTACCAGCAGCTCTTGGCTTTGGGCTTTCTGGGCTTAACTCAGGATAACGCTCTTGCACATAATCTAAATACAGACGTGCAAAAAGTGTCATTTCATTGCAAATCGTCGACTTATAACCCCTACGCTGTTTATCGATAGCACTTTTCATTAGTTTGGCTTTATAAATTCCACGTGCACTATCAATAGAAACAAAGTAAGCCATTAATTCTTCGTAGGAAAGCTGTGTGTGATAGACCTCTGATGTTTTGTCCAAATATCTTTTTGGCGCGACTAAACAAGTAATAAAATCCACCCAATGTCCCTGCTCTACCCCTGCTTTGCCCCGCTGCTGATAGCGAACTGCTTGCTTGGCAGGGCGGGATCGTACTTTGTTAATGGAAGTTGATACCAGCGATCTGCTGTGATCTAATCGGGCTCTCCGTCATCATAGATCCCCCCCAAATGACCCTGATTGAACACCTCACCGTTATTGAAGA
>NZ_BAABJZ010000068.1:0-23091 GCF_039543565.1 Ferrimonas pelagia
CATCATGGGGCTCGGCTTCCTTGTCGAACTTTTCTTTTTGGCGATTGATCAGATCGCACAATGGAAGCCGAGTTCCCTCCAAATCTGAGAACTCAGTGATCTACATTTCGGAACAGTTATTTAGACCACCATATTCCACACCAAATACTCGTTGATAAACGCACCTCAGCCTAATCGTATCTAAGACGAGAGCAGACATCCAATTTCCGATATAAAATTAATAAAGCAATCATTTATACACGAGCTCCACCTAATGTTCTAAAACTACAGAGCTGCATAGTGCGGACACAAATATAGCGGACCTATATAAGCGTGAACCTATTCACATAAGCATCTGCCTCCCCTCCAGAAAGGTGACTTACATCACGCCTGTTTGCACATTCCACACTGGCGGTACCCCATTGACATCCTACAAAATGATAAGCTTTTCATCGGTTTCTTCTCATTTGTGATCAGTGTGGATTTTTTCTTTCCGTTTTTTGCAATCCCAACGCTGCACTTCTGTGCTTGCGAGTCACTCCCCTGCACTCGTACATTTGTCAGTGAAGCACAACCCGACAAGGGTCAAGAAGCGAGTTGAGGTTAGAGAGACTGGGCTAACTACAGGCCGACGGTCCAAATAGGCATTTATGTTCTCTTTTACTCTCGATGTCCATACACACTCGTACGTACTTAGACTAACCTAGCGAGTAAAATGATGAATAGAAAAAGCAAAGTCGCCCTATCCGTTCTATTATGCGCCACTACCAGCGTCGCTATCGCTGGTGTTTTCCCGGCTACAAAGCCACAGGGCAAGTTAGGTACTATATATGTTAACCCCTATGGGAACTCACCGTTAACCGCTATCATTGATTTGGGTAGCAATACGATATCAGACGTTAGTGTAATGGTGAAAGGAAAGGGACGTAACGGTGTTGACATCAGTTATGATGTCGGCATGCAAAATATACTGACCAGTGACGGCATCCCTGTTTTTGGCCTATACGCCGATCATAACAATCAGGTTGAGGTTTCTTACCTCAAGGATGGTCAAAAAATAGAAGAAACCTATTCTATTATGACCAATCCAGTAAGCAGCCAAAGTATCGACACCAATAATGTCACTAGGATCCCGACGGCCGAAGTAAAAAAAATAGCTAGCGGGTTTGAAGACCGATTGTATATGGTGAACTCTCATACTTACTTAACCGATGGTTCTAAAATCACTTGGGCTGCACGTAAGCCACCCGGTGCTCCAAAGATCGAAGGTGCGCTAGCAGGAGGCTCTGCTGCTTTTGAGGCGGAACCACAAACCTATATTGTCGATACAAATGGTGATATTCGTTGGTGGCTAAATAGTGAAGCTGTCTTTGACGCCGAATCTTGGGATTTAGCAGACCGCGGATACTTTATGGGTTTCAATGATACAGGAAAAGGTAGCTATACCTTTGTGCAAGGCAGTACTTTCGGTACCTTTAATCTACTCGGTAAAGTGGAGCAAAAAAGGCTACCGCGTGGGTATGTCGATGCATCCCATGAAATGTTACGCGGTGACAATGGTAACTTTTTCATAAGAGTTGCTAAACGTGATTATATGAATGATGTTGGCGATCAAGTTATCACTGTCCGAGATCAAATTCTGGAACTTGATGAATTTGACAATGTTGTTGATCGCTGGGATCTCAACGTCATCTTCGATCCATACCGTGATGCGCTATTGAGCGCTTTAGACATTGGTGCCGTATGCGTGAATGTCGATCTCGATGCGGCTGGACAAACGATGGACATGGATGAGCTCAAAAAAATCGCCTATGGAGATACTCCTGGTGTCGGCGCTGGACGCAACTGGGCACACGTTAACTCCATTGAATACGATGCCTCTGACGATTCGATAATCCTTTCATTCCGACACCAAGGTGTGGCTAAAGTAACGCGTGACAAGCAAGTTAAGTGGATTTTGGCACCACGTGAAGGTTGGAACGATGAGTTATCACAAAAACTGCTAACACCTGTCGATATTGATGGCAAGCCAATCAAGTGCACCGACAAAGGGGTGTGCGAAGATGACTTCGACTTTACCTATACTCAGCACACCGCATGGCTAAACAAGTCTAACGGTAATGTTACCGTCTTCGACAACGGCGATGGTCGTGGCCATGACCAACCCGCGATACCGACTATGAAATACTCTCGCTTCGTTGAGTACAAAGTTAATGAACAAGACATGACTGTTCAACAAACTTGGGAGTATGGGAAAGAACGTGGCTATGACTGGTATTCGCCAATTACTTCCAATGTGGAGTTTGCCGAAGATAAAAACACCATGTTTGGTTTTGGTGGGTCAGTTCACCTATACAACCGGGGCGAACGCACTATTGGCAAGATCAACGAAATCGACTACGACAGTAAAGAGGTGAAGGTGGAAATAGATGTCCTTTCTGCCAAAAACAATAATACTCATTACCGTGCAAGGATCGTAGATCTGAACAGCCAATTTGGATTCTAATTAACAATTATAATGAGCAATCAAACGGGTAAACCACATCTCACTTGTTTGATTGCTCTTTCTTTCCATAAAACGTTCTGTAATTACAACACTACCAATCATCATTGGTCCACTTCACTTTAGCCGACTAAAATAAGTTAAAATTTCGTCTACGACCTGCTTGACCTCGGGTGAACTTAGATAGTCCCGCCTAATGTATAGATACATCTCTACTCGTGAAAAGTAGAATCCTCCAAACAATATTTGGGCACCATTTTTCTTTTGCTCAATTGCCATTGATGGTGGTAATAACGTAACCCCTAGGTTTTGCTGTAGCCAAACGCTACTCATTTGGAATGACATAGAGCGGTATTTAGGCTCAATGGGAAGTATACCGCTTCGCCCACTTATGTGTTGCCATGTCCATATATCACGTGAGTAGGCCACTTCCGTATATATAGTCTGGTGATGATACAGTTCATTTATATCGCCAATTGAGCCATGCTTATGTAAGTATTGTTCCGAAGCACAAAATAGAAAGTCGCTACTGTGAACGTGAACTTTATCATAATTCTCTGCAACAATGTTACTAGGCAATAAGTAAAGAACTAGATCCTTCAAATTGTCACTTTGCTCATGCGATAGAAAACTAACATGTACGGACATGTCCTTTATGTTTGAGATTGAATCAGTCATCATTTCACTAACCAAATAATCTCCCAAAGAAGGATTTATACCTATCGTCAATTTGAATTGATGGTCAGAGTCGCAGCCCAATCTCCTTCTTAATTCATCATCCATATTTAATGTGTTATAACAATGTTCGCCAAACAACATACCTTTCGATGTTAGCTCGATCCCCTTTGGGTGACTTTTAACGAGTTTAGTCTCATAGTCATCCTCAAGTGACTGGATCCGGCGTAAGATGGTCGAAGGTGACGTATCCATGACCTCAGACACGCGCGAAAGGTTTCGATACTTAGCTATATTCAGGAACGTTTGGTAATTAATTAGTTTCATTCGACTTCCCACTATGTCTCAACATCAACATACATGCCGGACTATAACATTGTTATGATTGAAGACAATCGAGGGAAAGTCCGGCAGTCGAAATGACGCATTTTATCAAGTGCTCAATGACAAAACCGCCTAAAGCGGCGTCAAAATGCAGTGCTCAAGGGCCCAGTCTTTACCGATACTGCCCATGCCCGTAATGACCGAGGAAAAGCAAAGCACTGAGTGATGGACGCCTAGGCTGCCCGCCTTCAGTTCAGTATCTGCGTAACCAAAGGTCAGACTCACATTGAGTCGACCGTTGAACGAAGGCAATGTAACATTGCCCGATTTATATCAGCTCGAACAACGCCATTGAAAACAACAAAGCGGCCAATACGTACATGCATTGGCACGTTATCCGGTCAATACTATCCGAAAAATCTAGCTAATTCCCGCCAGCAATCCAAGTCTCTGCTCAGGCGCGTTTGACGAACTTCGCGGTGACCATCATCTCGCCGGCGCCGTCCAGTTTGCAGTCCAGCTGATGGTCTTTGCCGTCATTGATCCAGCGGATCACGCCTTTGGTGCCTATCTTCAGCACTTGAGAGCTGCCTTTGATCTTCAGATCTTTGATCAGGGTGATCTTATCCCCCTCCGCCAGCGCTGTGCCATTGGCGTCTTTGACGATCAGCGCATCCTCATCGGCCGAGGGCTCAGTTGGGTTCCATTCGTGGGCACACTCAGGGCAGATCAGGTGATTTTGATCTGGGTAGACAAATTCAGATCGGCATTTCGGGCAGGGTGGTAAGGACATACAGGGTTACTTCTCCAACTCAATACCGCGTATAGGGTAATCCGTCTCACCCTAAGATCAAGCAAGCAGCGTCCTGATCCTACACCTTGCTGTTTTTCCTGATCACGTCGGCTGTTTTGTCGACCGGCACCACTGGCCCGAGAATGGCCGTTAAAGCACCCACAAGGTAGCAATAGCGTGCCGCTATTCCGATGTCGGCGGTTCAATGTTATCCCGTCGCTAACGATCAGGACGCTGTCCTATCCATGTAACGTCGCAACCATGGCGAGATGGCGCGGCGTCCTCAGAGACAAAAAGGGCCTGGATCACTCCAGGCCCTTTTTCCGGCAGGACTCAATGCAATGAGTCAGCATCGCTTACTTGTAGAAGACTTCTACTTCGCCTTTGCGCGTCATCAGCATTGGCTGACCGCGGCGATCCAGTGCCTTACCCGCAGGAACCTTCACCCAACCTTCGCTGATGCAGTACTCCTCGACATCGAAGCGCTCCTTGCCATTGAGGCGGATCCCGATCTCGTGCTCGAAGCACTCCGCTACATGATGGGGGCTGCGCGGGTTGCCCGACAGGTGATCCGGTAGCTCTGGACGTGAATTCGTGTCGCTCATGTTATGGCCTATCAAGAAATAAAAAACGAGGCATTGTAGGCAATCGCGCCACTGTGCTCAAGCGCTTCTGCACCAAAGCTTCAGGCTATACAAGCACCAAGCATCTGATTTGAAATAGACAATGAAGAGATTCAATCAAGATCGCGTTTCTCTCCCACGGCTCCTGTGCAAGACGACGGGATCGCACTGAGGATCGGATCTGCGCCTCGCCAGCGGACAGCTAAGATCAATTTCGCTGCGACAATGCCATGTTAATGAGCCACAACCGCGATCAGAGCAACATCCATCGGTATACGGGACCCCGCCACGAACTGCTGCGCCCCGCCGGGCGACTGCAGTGCCAGCGTGCGATCGTACTCAACCGGGCCATCTTCGACCCATCCGCAGACCTGTTTTGCGAAACGCCTCGCGCAGAGACAAAAAACGCCGACATCCGTCGGCGTTTTCATTTAGCACGTTGCAGCTTGCGGCCCGCTACTGGCCTTCGATCCCATATTGGGCACCGTACTGCGCCACCACAAAATCGATGTCCTTATCGCCACGGCCCGACAGGTTGATCAAAATCGAGCTGCCCGGCTTCTGTTTGGCCAACTTCAGCGCATAGGCCAGCGCATGGGAGGACTCGATAGCGGGGATGATCCCCTCGAGGCGAGACAATTTAAAGAAGGCCTCGATCGCCTCGTTATCATCAATCGCGACGTAGTTGGCACGGCCAATGTCTTTGAGATAGGCGTGCTGAGGGCCCACCGACGGGTAATCCAAGCCGCTGGCCACCGAGTAAACCTCCTGAGGCTCGCCGGCATCGTCTTTGAGCATGTACGACTTGAAACCGTGCATCACACCAGGTTCCCCCAGCGACAAAGTCGCGGCATGCTCGCCGGGCTGTTCGATGGAGCGTCCCGCCGGCTCGACCCCGTAGAGCGCCACATCTTTGTCGTCCAGAAATGCACTGAACAAGCCCATGGCATTGGAGCCGCCGCCGACACAAGCGACCAGGTTGTCCGGTAGATCGCCGGTCATCTCCTGGATCTGCACCCGCGCTTCGTTGCCGATGATGGACTGAAAATCCCGCACCATCATGGGGAACGGGTGCGGCCCGACCACAGAGCCGATGGCGTACAGCTGGGTGTGGGGATCTTGCAGATAAGCGGTAAACGCGGCATCCACCGCCTCTTTGAGGGTTTGCCGCCCCTCATTCACCGAGATCACCTTGGCACCGAGGATATGCATTCGCACTACGTTGGGATGCTCCTTGGCGATGTCCACCGCGCCCATGTAGATATCACACTCCAATCCCACCAGCGCCGCCGCCGTGGCCAAAGCGACCCCATGCTGACCGGCACCGGTCTCGGCGATCAACTTCTTTTTGCCCAGCTTTTTCGCCAGCAGGGCTTCGCCGAGGCAGTGGTTGATCTTGTGTGCGCCGGTGTGGTTGAGATCTTCCCGTTTGAGGTAGATATCGGCACCGTATTTCTGTGACAGATTTTGCGCGTGGAAAATGGGGCTGGGACGACCGACAAAATGCTTATACAAACGGGCCAATTCGGTGATAAAGCCGGGCTCCTGGCGACATTCATCGTACGCCGTGGCGATCTCATCCATCACCTGCTGCAGTTCCTCCGGGATAAAGCTGCCACCGTATTCGCCAAAATACCCTTGTTGATCCGGCATGGCGTCATTGAACGTATTCTTCATCTGCTCTCTCCCTGAACTTCCTGTCGAGTCATTACTGTTTGCTTGTCCCGATCCATCATATGGACCCGCGCATCGTCACACAACAAGGAACAACCCTGTTCAAGAACCTGAGCGTAATCGCATTACGTTTGTATTGAATTGTCACTCAATGTTAACGACGACGGATAGCCGCCCTCGCCTTTATTCTTTCAGGTCAACCGGATAGAGCACGGACAGGGAACGCTGAAGCAAAAGTTAATTCAGACGAACATGGACCATGGAGATAGACCATGGAGATGGAACATGGAAAGCCGGCAGGGAGCCCTCAATGACCGGGATCTGCACCCCGTGTTCGATTTCATCGCCTCAGTTGTCTGACCAACTTGGCGACTCGCCTGCCCAAGTAACGGGCTGATGCCAAATCGACTTCATGCACCTCACCGTTGCCAGATCGCGCCACGACACCCAACTGGCAACCCAATCGATTCAAACCAAAATCCCGACCACCGTGCGCCGTATCTAAACCAACCCAATACATGCCATGTTGACTTGCCAGCGTCATCAGATACTGCAGGCTACTCGACTGATCACCATTGAGCGCGCTACCACAGGTAAAACCCGCCGCCACTTTATTTGACCAATATTGCTCGGCCCAATAATCGCTACTGGCATCTGCAAATGCTTTGAACTGGGCCGACACCCCGCCCATATACGTTGGCGAGCCCATGATTATCGCATCGCAACTTAACAGGGACTCGAATAATGAAGGGTTAACGAAACGACCATCGATGATCTCCTGCCCGTCGATCCGATGCTCGATAACCTCGGTAAGAGGGTTTTCTTGCAAACCGGCGACGATCGCTTGTGCCAACTGCCCGGTGACATCGGTTCTCGTAAAATAAACAACAGCGACTTTTACCAACTCTGACTCCTTGAGATCGCATCGACAGAAACAGACCGTCGCGTTAGATGATGAACGCCACCAGCTAACATAACCATTAATCGATTTGTAGTGGTCAACTAAATTTGAAAGTGCTAGACGCTCCTAATCCGTATCGACGCCTTGTTAGCTAATGCAGGCCCACGTTCGCAACGCCAAGAGCGACAAAGACATTTTGGTGCCTCTATCCTTTCATCTTTACTGGCGCCGTGACGCTGATGGCACCGCTTTCGATATCCACACGAATCGCTCCGAGCGAAACTGATCGCCAAATGTCCTTGCGCACTGCACTCCTAACACAAAGGCCATGATTCCAGCCAACACACACCACCAACCACGTCCCCTTGAAGCAACGCTTTGTTCACCGTTCTTGCTGTTTTCGCTCATCGATGGCTATGATGGGGGCGAATTGACACGGAAAGGAGTTCACTATGTCTAAGAAAGGCAATAACAAACGCGTTCGCCAGATGATGAAAGATCTGGATAAGACCCTCGCATCCGCCGCACCGGCTACTAAGCAAGAGAAGGATCAAAAAGCCGCCTAGGCCGATGCCAATGTGCCAACAAGGGGCCTAAATAGGCCTCTTTTAATTGTGTTAAATCGTAACCTGCCCCTGCCCGGAGCCCTTCACCTCAACACACAGCCGGGTAACCGACCAAGGAAACCCTGAGCTCAGCGGAGCCATTGCGCCTCGTTCAAAGCCGACGGCCGAGCGCCGCTGCTGCCGAAACAGCTTCAGCACTCCATCGATATGTTCACCACATGACTCTCGTTGATGATCAATAAACTGCCATCAATAACCGGTGTTTTTAACCGCTTTGACCTCAACAATCTCTAAGGACAGTTGAAGAGAGTTTTATGACGTCGGAGCAACCGTGTTAATAAACATTCATTTTTCCGCCAGAACTGCCGACTCACCTTGTCATTTGCACCGGTTTCAGCGATAACTCCTTCTAATCAAATCAAAGCCGTTCGATCTAGCCACAAGGATAACGATCATCATGACAGGTTCACTCGAGGGGCTGCTGCCCTTTATGACTTACTTTGGAACCGGCCTCGCCGCCATGGTTCTGTTCAAAGTACTCTATGCACTGTTGACCCCGTTCGACGAATGGCAGTTGGTCAAAAAAGACTTCAATACCTCAGCCGCGATCAGCATCGGTGGCGCCTTGCTTGGCTTTACGTTAGCGTTAGCGTCAGCAGCCAAAAACTCAGTTGCCTACAGCGATTTTCTGATCTGGGCGGGGATCGCCATGGCCGCACAGTTGATCACCTTCACCGCGGTGCGTTTCATCCTGCTGCCGAGCATCGTTGAAAAGATCGAAAACGACAAAATAGCCGGTGCCGTCGTACTGGCCAGCATCAATATCAGCGTCGGCATGCTCAATGCCGCGTGCATGAGTTACTAAGGAGAGTCCATGAAACGCAGCAGTAATGTGCGTCGCGCCCGTTTCCGCAAGTCAGCACCAATGGTCACTACCCTGGCCATCTCTGTCTCTATGGTACTGAGCGGTTGTGCCCCCGCCCCTAAGCAGGAAGAAGCCCAGATCTACCGCAACGCCGCAGAGTGTAAACAGGTATACCCTGATCAACCCGGCCTGTGCGATCAGGTCTTTGGCTCCGCGCAGGTGGATCATCTGGCCACCGCCCCACGATTCGACGGACTGGCCCAGTGTGAAGCCGACTTTGGCGTCGGTAACTGCGAAGCTGCGCCCGAGAACACCTTGGCGCAAAACAGCGGCTATGGCGACGGCAGCGTTGACGGTGGTCAGCCACAGCAAGCCAGTTCCGGTGGTGGATGGTTTATGCCCATGATGATGGGTTATATGATGGGTAACATGATGGGCGGCCGCAGCGCCCCCCGTCAGGCACCGGTTTACTCCTCGTCGGCGCCGAACTCGCCGATCAAAGACAAATTGGTCACCGGCAAAGGCGACGTGGTCGGCAATCGCGGCGATCGCACCGTACGCGCTGCCCCTTCCGCCTTCCAAAAAGCCAGCGCACCGACTCGTGTCACCCGCTCCGGCGGTTTCGGCGCCATGGCGGCGCAAAAATCTCAGGCTGCAGCGCGGAGCAGCACGAGCACCTCCCGCAACACCAGCCGTAGCTTTGGGGGCTAAATGCAGCGTCACTTAGTCACTCCACGCAGCCACTGGCAAGCGCAGGCCAAAGAGTACGGTTTTCATTTCCACACCATGTACGACGAGCCGTACTGGGATGAAAGCCGCTACTACGCGTTTACCCTCGATCAGATCGAAAACGACATCGAAGCCCCCACCGAAGAGCTGCATCAAATGTGCCTCGAAGTGGTGGAGGAAGCGGTCAACAGCGAAAATCTGATGCGCCGCTTCGCCATTCCAGAAGCGCACTGGGATCTGATCGCCGCCTCATGGCGGATGAAAGAGCCGAGCCTGTACGGCCGGATGGATCTGGTTTACGACGGCAAGAACCCCGCCAAGTTTCTGGAGTACAACGCCGATACGCCGACCTCCTTGTACGAGTCGGCCTTCTTCCAGTGGCTTTGGCTGGAAGACCGGCTCAAAGACGGCAGCATTGCCCCGGGCTCCGATCAGTTTAACGGCATCCAGGAAGCGCTGATCAACCGCTTTGCCCAGCTCAAGAGCCAGTGGCCGCCGTTACCGCTGCACTTTGCTTCGTGCGAAGAGAGCATCGAGGATCGCGGTACGGTTCAGTATCTGGAAGACTGCGCCGCCGAAGCAGGGTTGGAAACACGCTACAGCGCCATTGAACACTTTGGTTTGGGCGATAACGATCAGTTTGTCGATGCCAATGGCGAAGACATTCGTGCCTGCTTCAAGCTCTACCCATGGGAGTTTATGCTGCGCGAAGAGTTTGCCCAGTACATCCAAAAAGCGCAGGTGCGCTGGCTGGAGCCGGCCTGGAAATCGATCTTATCCAACAAGGCGATCCTGCCGGTGCTGTGGCACAACCATAAAGGCCACCCCAACCTGCTACCCGCCTACTTCCCGGACTTTATGGACACCTGCACCGAATCCAAGCTGGTGAAGAAGCCCATCTACTCCCGCGAAGGCGCCAACATCGAGATCATCGACAATGGCAAAGTGGTGGAAAGCTCCGGTGGCGAGTACGGCGAAGAGGGCGTGATCTACCAAGGCTATACCGACTTACCCAAATTCGGCGACGACCACGCGCTGATCGGCTCCTGGATCGTCGGTGACAGCGCCGCCGGCATGTCGGTGCGCGAAGATCACAGCCGCATCACACAAGATCTGTCGCGCTTCGTCCCGCACATCATCTTGCCGTAAGGGCAGTCGCTCTGAACGAATAAGGCCACCCTCTCGGTGGCCTTATATGATCGTACCGTTCAAACAGCCCTATGGTTTCACTGTCAGCCGTTCTATCTGCGGCGCTTCAGCACCATCCATCGTAAAATCCAGTTGCACCAACGAGTCGGTGTAGCCAGCGGACGACGCCTGATATCGCCACTGCTCCAGCGCGCGAACCGCTTCATCATCAAACACGCCCTCCGGCTCACTGCGCACCACGCTGACATGTTCGACCAACCCTGTGGCGCTAATATCAAACTTCATCACCACATGACCGCCGATATGTTGCTGGGCAGCCTTGACTGGGTAACGCGGCTCAACGCGATGCACCGGCACCGGCCATTTTGCCACCGTCTTGGCGTCAATCTGCCGCTCTGCCCCTGCCTGACTGAGCCCGCTGGCCAACAGCAGTGCTGTCCCAGCGCCCAGCAGTGCCAAGATCGAGCGCACGCGACTGATCCGCGCCCCGGTTTTTATCTGAGTAAGTCGTTCCGTCATGGTGTGTTTGTCTCCATAGTGCAGTTGAGTAAACAGCCGGATCCCTTGCCCTTCGACGCACTTGATCAAGGCGCGACTATAGACAATTCGAGTGGCTTTGGGTTGGTCGGTCAAAACCCGCTCATCACAGGACAACTCTTGATCTTTGCGAAAACGAAAGTAGGCCAACCAGATCATCGGGTTGAACCAAAACAGCAGCACCAGCAAGCTGGCCAATGCGTTCCAAAGGGGATCAAAGCGCGCCAAATGGACCGACTCGTGCGACAGGATCAGCGCCTGCTCTTCGCGCGTGTAGATCCGATCGAAGCCGGCAGGGAGCACCAAGACCGGACGAAGCCAACCGCGCAGATAGGGACTGTGTGCCTCGGGATCGATACGCAGTGGACGGCGCAAGCCGGTCGGATCGCGCCACAAGGGATGAGAGCCCCTCTGCCCGGCTCGGCCTGATCGGTCAGCGACGCAGGCTGCCACAAACAAGGCGATCACGCCCGCCGCCCACAAGGCGAATAGAGGGCGTAGCAGGCCTAATTGACTCACGGTTTCCGTTAACCCTTGCGCCGCAGACGTGGAGTAACGGGGCAGGATTGCAAAAAGGTCGCCAAGCGGCGAAGTCGACGGAGCCAAGCCAGACCACAGCGGCAAGATCTCGAGCGGCAACAGGCTCAGCGGCAACAAAGCCCATAACCGGTATTGTGTATGCGCCCCCAGTAACTTGAGGCTGTGGCGGTGGACCATCAACAGCAGCACAGCAAATACGCTGAGGAGCAGCGTATGGTGCCAGAGCCAATCAATCATGCTCTTGCTCCCAACGCTCAATAAACGCTTTAAGCTCTTCGATGTCTTGCTTGTCGAGGGATTGATCCTTGGCAAACCCGGCCACCATCGGCGCCACACGACCGCCAAACAGACGGTTGATCAGGCTGCGACTCTGTGCGATCTGATAAGCCCCGCGATCCAATAGAGGGAAGTACAGATAGGATTTGCCCTGCTTCTCAAACCCAATGGCGCCCTTTTTCACCATACGGCCTAGTAGGGTCTTCACCGTCTTGTCATGCCAAGGCTTGGTTTGATTGAGTCGTTCAATAATGCACTGAGCCGACGCTGGGTGGGTCAACCAGATCGCCTCAAGCACTTCGTACTCACTCCGTGAGATCTCTGTCATGTGAATTACATCCGTAATCGTTTGTGCCACTATTGATTACACATGTAATTGAAACGCGCAAGCTCTTTGTTGGCTTTTTGTTAAACCTCGCTCAACTGACCGCCTGCTGTGGAAATGGGATCAACCCCTTGATTGCGCACCTCACTGCGAAAACGCCGCAGCATCCTGCGCGCACGGCTTTCGCCAGCATCAAGCACTGACTGGCGGTTTAACCGTTTATCACCGCGCGCAGCCATGGGTTGTAACTTAGCCGAGTTTCGGCTTCAATCTCTCTGCCGCACGGCAAGTAAACGCGCAGGTCAATCCACGCGTTCTATACTGCGTTACTTACGATTGCGCGTTGTTTTGAGGTAGCCCTATGGAGAATATTGAAAAAAATGTCAGCGTTGATAGCGACGATGGTCACGTGGAGATCGGCACAGTGATCGCAGAAGAAGATAAGGTAATGAGCTTGGCCATCGAGGCCAAAAACGAAGCCACCGCTCGGGCCCCCTTCCAGATGTTGCTGGCGCAGGCACAAGCCCAGTGCCCGGAGGTCAGCAGCACCACCCAATGGCGCGGAAAGCAACTGGAGATCCAGTTGATCTTCCCAACCGCAGCGCAGCGCTTAACCTTTGAGATGTCGTTGGCATAAGCCCTTGGCGGAGCAGGCGAATGATCCGGTTCGCCTGATGTTACTCAGAGCCAGACGTTCGCTAGCGCGACACATGTTGCATGCCGCGCCCGATACCTCCCCTCATTCATCCCACAGCGTGGCGATCGTATACGGACTGCCCGGCATCTGCCAAAATGCGCCGGTTACGCATCGGTAATGCTGATCCAATTCGCCGATCTGCGCCATATCCTCATCGTCCAACACCACATGGGTGGCCGCCAGATTCTCTGCCAATCGATCCGGGTTAACCGATTTGGGGATCACCACTACGTCACGCGCCAGGCTCCAGGCCAATAAGATCTGAGCTGCGCTGGCGCCATGCTTGGTGGCGATCGCGTTGATCAGCGGGTGTGCTAGCAGGTTGGGATCGGTGTCATTCTTGAGAAATTCGGGCCGATCCATCGAGCCTAGCGGCGCATAGGCGGTGATCTGCACGCCATGCTCGTGGCAATATCTGACGAGCTCTGGCTGCTGTAGATAGGGATGCAGTTCCACCTGGTTGTTGACCGGTTTTATCCGCGCATTGGCCATCAACGCTTGCAGCTTCTGTTGGCTAAAGTTGGACACCCCGATCTGCCGGACGAGTCCTGAGTCTACGCACGCTTCCATCGCCTGCCAGGTCTCCAGCAACGGCACCTGCTCCAGAGAGAGGAAGTCCTCGCCACTGCCAGGAAAACCGACCCCGGCGCGAAACGCCACGGGCCAATGGATCAGGTACAGATCCAGATAATCCAACTTCAGTGCTGACAGGGATTGCTGCAAAGCCGGCGCCACCATATCGGCCTGATGAAAGCTGTTCCACAACTTAGAGGTAATAAATAACTCGGCCCGCGTGACTTCACCAGCGGCGATGGCATCGCCTATCGCATCGCCGATCTCCGCCTCGTTATCGTAGGCAAAGGCACAATCGATGTGGCGATAGCCAAGTTGTATCGCGGTGCGCACCGCGTCGTATACCTTACCCGGCTCCGATTTCCAGGTGCCCAGACCCAGTGCCGGGATCTGCGCGGTCGATCCCAACGCACGGAATGGGACGCTAAGCGGTGATGGTTCCATACTGCAACTCCTTGTATACCCCTCGCCCTAAGCTCAGGGTTCTAACCGTTTATGAATGAGATACACACCTATGTAGCCCTATGCTAACGGAGTTCTGACATAGTCCGTATTGACCTAGAACTAAGTTCCGGCGTTACAAGGCATTTCATTGCACTGGCGTAGGCTATCCTGTACGCTGCACGCCCCGCTTTAGCGGTGGCTATCCTGCCATTCACTGAATTAAGAGATCATTCTATGGGTTTTACCTCTCTGGGCCTGTCCGCCCCCATCCTTGCTGCCGTTGCTGAAAAAGGCTACGACACCCCCTCCCCGATCCAAGCACAGGCGATCCCTGCCGTCTTAGAGGGTAAGGATGTAATGGCTGCCGCTCAGACAGGTACCGGTAAGACCGCCGGTTTCACCCTGCCGCTGCTGGAACGTCTGTCTCAAGGGAAACGCGCGCGCAACAACCAGGCCCGCGCTCTGGTGTTGACTCCAACCCGTGAACTGGCGGCCCAGGTCGGCGAAAGTGTTGAGCTGTATGGTAAGAATCTGCCGATGCGCTCCGCTATCGTGTTTGGTGGCGTGAAGATCAACCCACAGATGCAAAAGCTGCGCGGTGGCGTCGATGTTTTGGTGGCAACCCCGGGCCGTTTGCTCGATCTCTACCAGCAAAACGCCATCCGCTTTGACGATCTGGAAGTGCTGATCCTCGACGAAGCCGACCGCATGCTCGACATGGGCTTTATCCGCGATATCAAAAAGATTTTGGCCTACCTGCCGAAGAAGCGACAAAACCTGTTGTTCTCCGCCACCTTCTCCGACGAGATCCGTCAGCTGGCCAAAGGGCTGGTGAACAATCCGGTCGAGATCTCCGTGACGCCGAAGAACAGCACCGCAACCACGGTGGATCAGCTGCTCTACCCGGTCGATAAGAAGAAGAAGCCAAAGCTGTTGGTGGATCTGATCGTCGACAACAACTGGCAGCAGGTACTGGTCTTTACCAAGACCAAGCACGGTGCCAACAAGCTGACCCGCTATCTCGAAGAGGGTGGGATCAGCGCAGCCGCCATCCACGGCAACAAGAGCCAGGGCGCCCGTACCAAAGCATTGGCCAACTTCAAAGATGGCAGCATCCGTGTGCTAGTGGCCACAGACATCGCCGCCCGAGGTCTGGACATCGACCAACTGCCACAGGTCGTGAACTATGAACTGCCGCAGGTCGCCGAAGACTACGTCCACCGTATCGGTCGTACCGGTCGCGCTGGCGCTTCCGGCAAAGCCTTCTCGTTGGTTTGTGCCGACGAGCATGAGCTGCTGGTGAAGATCGAACAATTGATCCAACGCCACCTCGAGCGGGTTGAAATGGATGGCTACGAGATGGTACACCCACTGCCCGCCTCCAAAGCCCTGCGTGCACCGAAGGCAAAGAAGCCTAAGAAAGCCAAGCCTCAGTCCGAGCATCAAGACGGCCAGCGCGGCGTGCGTGATCACGGCAGCGACAGCCAGCATCGCAACAGCGAGCGCGCCCGTCAGCCCGGTGGCAACCGCCGTGGCAACAGTGGCGGTCGCTCTGGCAACTCAGCTGGTGGCGACAACAAGCCAGGCGGCAACAGCAACCGTCGCCGTCGCCCGAGCGGCAACCGCAAGCCAGCCAGCAGCCAATAAGCCCTGATCAGCCATAGTAAAAACGCAGCCTTCTGGCTGCGTTTTTTGCTATCACCGGCTCCCCATAAATCCAGGCAGAATGTACTGAGGCGTGAAATCAAACGGTGCCCGTCGCGCTTTGCCACTGTTGCTGCTGGTCACCACAACCACCAGCTTTAACTCTGGCATCATATAAATAAACTGCCCCCGGGCACCGCGTCCCGAGATCGTCTCCACTTCCACCCCGTCGACCCAGAAATTCTCAGTCCACCAATAGTAGCCATATTTGCCATTGGGCGTCTTCGGGCTGGTTGACTCCCGCACCCACTGGGCATTAACCAAGGCCTCCCCCTGATACTCGCCGTCCGCCAAGATCATCGATCCCAACTTCACCATGTCCCTCGAAGTTAAATGCAATCCCGAGCTGGCCTTCACCAAACCGCAAGCCGAGGCTTCCCAAAATACGTTGCTGATCCCCATCGGTCCAAAGTAGTGCTCGTCAACAAACTGAGCCAGCGTTTGGCCGCTGATCCGATGCAATATATGGTTGAGAATGTCGGTGTCGGCGCCTTGATATTGGAACTGGCGACCTGGCACGATCGGGCCCGATTGACTCAGATAACGCGCAACGTGATTGTCGAGATCCAGCCCCTGAGCGTCGAGCTTGGCGGCATCGAAGTTCAGCCCTGAGCGCATGGTCAGCAGATCGACGATCCGGATCCGATCGGCACCGGGTGCCAGATCGACGCTCGCCAACTCAGGGAAATAGACAAGCACCCGCTCCTCCACACTGGCGATCAACCCCAACTCGATCGCTTTGCCAATGGCCAATGACATCAGATTCTTGGTAATAGAGAATTGAAAGTGAGCCGTGTCCTGCGCCCCATCGCCCCAGTAATCCTCAACCAGTAACTGCCCCTGGTGACTGATCAACAAGCTGTCGATATTGCCATATTTACCGGCGCCGATCTGCTGGCGTAAAGTTGCTATCCCATCAGCATCAGACAAACGCTCATACAGATCAGCCACCACCACTCCATCTTCGCGTTGTTGCGGCACTCGGTATGGACGGTGAGCTTCATCTTGGCGCAGCGATTGCTCAACGTGCATCTGGGCGGGATCGATCTGATTCAGCGTGACCGCCTCATCCGCTAAGCCGTCCTGAGCACTGACCCAACTCGCCGAAACGCTCAGCGTACCAGCCAGAGCGATCTTCAGTACACTTTGCATAGCACCCCTTTACTCTTGTTCTATTGTCGAGGCGAGATCCGCCAAGTGATATTGAAATGGACTGGCTGGCAGTGCCTCGCTGTTGATCAGGTTGTGCTCAGCAGCGCCATCAAAGGCTAAGCGAACCCGCACAGGGCGCTCGACAGACTCGGCTCGGACCAGCACACTCTTGCCGTCGATATAGGCCTGAGCGGGCACAAAAGCACCGGCCTCACCAGCCACTTCCCAACAACGAAGGGGTTGTTGGTCTTTGCTTTGTAAGCCTACCCCGACAAAATCAAATGCGATCCTAAGGGCCTGCCCTTCAGGCTGAATATCACGCACCAATGGTCCGGTAGCAAGCAGCTCTGACTGGCCATACACCTCTTTGAGCGCCCAACGCACCAAACGCAGACCCACTTCCTGCTTACGTGAGGGATGGATATCGCTGCCACCAAGATCGTTGGTGATCACCAATCCCATATGCTCACCCATCCGATAGGCCTCCAGTTGAGCCTGAGACAACTCCGCCCACTTTCTGTCGGTTTTGTACGGGGCCAACTGCACCAGGAAAAACGGCAAATCCTTCTGTTGCCAGTCGGCGCGAAACTGCTCGACCAGCTTTAGTTGCAATTGAGCGTAATGATGGCGCAGAGCCAAGCTACTCTCTCCCTGATACCAGAGCACCCCCTGGATCGGCAGTCCTGCGTACGGTGCCAACATGCCGTTATACAAAGCGCCTGCACCCCCCTTGTCGCCGAAGCCCGGCATGACAACGGCAGGCTCAGGCTGTGCAAGCCACTGAGTAATACTGGTGCCGCCATAGGCACTAACGATGATCCCAACCGGCACCTCCAATGCCTGCTGCAGCGCCTGCGCAAAGTAAAACGGAACGGCGGACATTTTAGGTAAAGCGTTTGAGGTGGCCGCTTGCCATTGGCCTTCGACACGGGGATCGATCCGGGCGTCGGCCAGATCCTCTGCCGGCAATGTTGCACCGACTCTGGGTGTCTGCAGCATGCGTACATTGGGTAAATTAACGAAGCGAGGATCCAACTGAGGCTCTGCGATCTGACGCATCGGCCACCACATGTTGGATTGCCCCGAGCTCAGCCAAACTTCGCCCATCAAGACATCGTCGAAGATCAGGCTTTTCGCCTCACTGCCTTGGCCCATGCGGATCTGTAACTGTTTAGCTGAACCCGTCGCTTGGGCCGGCAAACGCAATCGCCAACGACCAGCATCGTCGACACGAGTAACGGTGTCTGGCTGACCAACAAAGCCCGCTTGGATCTGAGCACCCGGCTGTCCCTTGCCCCATAATGGGATCGGTCGATCTCGCTGCAGCACCATGCCGCTACCAAAGAACCGGGGCATGGTGATCTCAGTCTCGCGCGCCAACTCCATCGCGACCACTTGGGTGCTAAGCAGGCCCCAGACCAAGCATCCTATCAACCAGCTTAGTCGCCCCTTTTTCACTGACTACTCCTGTACTAAACGAGGGTTTGTCAGACACTATATGACCAAACTCCTCACTGAGGCATGGCACGGAGCAGTCAAAATAACCGTTCCGTGATCACGATCTCGGAACGACCCAGGAGCCGCCAACACGCTTGCTAAGCCATTGAAATGAAGTTAACTCAAATGATTCACTTGAGCAGGAGCGGGCCTTCAATAGGGACATGTTTAGAGGCGACGTCCAATAGGCTTTTCGCGGTCAGTGCCGCCACCGAATACACCTCAACTTGGGTCTGGTAGCGCTGTTGTAGACGCTGAGCCAGCAGATCAAAATCGCCATCGCCGGAGGCCAATACCAATACATCCGCGTCTTGGCCATATTCCATCGCATCGAGCGTGATCCCCACATCCCAATCGCCCTTCGCGCTGCCGTCAGCGCGCTGAATATAGGGTTTGAGCTTGACTTCAAAGCCGATGGCCCGAAGGATATTTTGAAACTGGCGTTGCTTCTCGTCCCCCCGATCGATGGCGTAGGCTATCGCCTTCACCACCTGCCTGCCCTGCGTCGCCTGGCGCCAAAAAGCGTTGTAGTCAAAGTGACAGCCGTGGATCTGCCTGGTGGTGTAATAGATGTTCTGCACATCCACAACAATGGTAACCCGTTCCATATCACTCCATGAGCTGCACATCGTGACGCCGAAGGTTGGCGTAACACTGAAGATCAGCAGTTTACCGCATTTAATCCGCTCCGCGGCGACTTAGCACGGATCCTGTCCGTGACTTTCTCCTCTCGGGCTTGGTTTCAACTCTTTTGTTTACAACCCATCACGTAACTGCAGTCTATCATTGCGACCCCTCACGCTGAGCTCCTGAGCTTGTGAGGGCCTCTGCAGCAAGCTAATCCTGAACTGATCTAGTTCTGAGTCGAATGCGCATTGCGGGCGCTTAGAAACAAAAAACCCGAGGCTGACTGCCTCGGGTTGGTTACCAAACTCACGTTGGCTTAGCGGCTCAGATAAGTATGCATAAACTCGGTGATCTTCACCATGTCTGCAACCGTGATGTACTCTTCACAGGTGTGTACCTTCGCCATACCAGTAGACAGATTGATGGTCTTCAACCCCTTACCATTGAAGATATTGGCGTCTGAACCACCACCGGTCGACTGAGTTTGCGGCACCACACCATTCGCTTCGAATGCCGCCATAACACGCTGCACTAGGGGATCGCTATCCGCGATCTGATACGCGTTGTAGGCACGTTTGGTGTCGATCTCAAGCACTGCACCGTGCTTCTGCGCTGCCGCTTCGAACGTGCTGATCATGTGATCCACCTGCGCCGCCAGCTTATCGTCGCACAACGAGCGTGCTTCCGCCTCAAGCTTCAGGCTTGGCATCACCACGTTGGTCGCCTGACCGCCGCTAACCACACCGATATTGGCGGTGGTTTCGCTGTCGATACGGGACAACTTCATCTGGCTGATGGCATCGGCCGCCACGGTCAGCGCGTTGATCCCCTCTTCCGGCGCCAGACCGGCGTGGGCAGGCTTACCGTTGACGGTTACCTTAATGTTCTGTTGACCCGGAGCGACGGTGATGATGGTGCCGATCTCGCCGCCCGAATCCAATACGATGCACTCGTTGGACTCAATATGTTCCATTTCAAACAGCTTAGAGCCATGCAGTCCGCCCTCTTCGTGCACGGTAAACGCCAGCTCAATGGTCTTATGTGGCAAGCCTTGCTCCAAAATGGCGCGTACCGCTTCCATAATGGCGGCGATCCCCGATTTATCGTCACCACCAAGAATGGTGTCGCCCGAAGAGCGGATCACGCCATCTTCGATCACCGGTTTGATGTCGTTACCCGGAGCGACGGTGTCCATATGGCAGCTCAATGCAATGGAGCCGTCCAGCGTCCCCACCAGCTTCGCATACAGGTTAAAGCCGTTGGAGATCTCCGCCGGTACCGCCAGCTGCTTTACCTCAAAGCCCATCTGGCCTAACTGCTCGGCCAGCGTCTCTGCGATCGCTTTTTCATTGATGGATTCGCTGTTGATCTTAATCAGATCGAGGAAGTGCTGGATCAGTCTATCTTGATTAATCTTTGACATAGTTCACTTATCGATTGGCTAGACAAAGTCTACCGTCCCGATACCACAAGCTTTTTCCGGATAAATGGAGAGACACGATAGCGGATCTACAAAGCAACAGGCAAGCCCCGAGCGGCAGGATGAGATCTCGCTATAGGGCGATGCTCATCATCACGCCAAACAGGCTTTCATCCTTGACCTGATCACCCACCAACCGAGCTTCATCCTTGATGCTCCCTTGTGCCCACATCGTACTCAAATGCGCCCCGACAACGCCCACTCGGCCTCCGACAACGCCCACTCGGCCTCCACTCCCAGCTGCAGATGATTTGCGCCGCGATAGTCTTCATTAACGAATCCATAATCGAATGCCTGCAAAACGTAGGGCGACACGACTATCTGCTCGGTGAGCGACCAATGGCTGTGGATGGACAGCTCGACAAAATGGCCGTCCGCGCCCGTCGAGTAATGGTACGTCAGCGCGGGTTCAAACTTGTCCCAACGCGAATAACCGAGCGCAGCCAACAGCTCATTATCGTCATCGCGTTCATCCCCGTAGATCTCAATCCGTTCGTAACCCACACTGGCTTCCACCGAATCCGTCAGGGAAAATCCATATTCCAGGCCAAAATTCCATTCAATATAGTGCTCAGTGTCGCCTCGCCCCACGCCAGCGAATGGCAACAGATCATCCCATTGCACGCCGGTACCCGCCCAGAAGATCCCGCCGCGATCCAGCTCTCTGCGCCCTTCCGACACGTACTTACTGTCCCAAGCGAGATCAAATAGATAATCGACCCCTCGATGCGGTGCCGGTTCGACCCGCTGCGGCCGATAATGACCATCCACCTTCACGGCATGCTCAGTCGGTTCATTCGCCATCCCTTGAGCGTGGCTCGCCCCCAACACCAACCCCAAGCCCAACCATCCCTTGACTGTCATCATTTCGCTCCCTGCGTCCTATCCATTTCATCCTATGCTGGCACAATGAAGACCAGCGCAATTACCACCTACACAATCACCACCTGCGAGCTCTCCCCCTGCGCAATCACCACCTGCGAGATCTCCCCAGCGCAATCACCATTCTTGTCGCTCTGGGCTCCATTCAGCGTACCAACCTCTTTCCTGCTATCGCGCTGCGCACAAATTACGCAGCCAGTCTCTCATTTGGTGTTTTAATTGGCGAACCGCACAATGAGTGAGCGAACAGACTGATAGACTATTGCACGCCAGCCCGCTTTCTGGTGTAATCAGCTTCGCTTTCGGGGGAGGCCCCCTCAGCACACAATATGGCGCGTTGGCAGAGTGGCTATGCAGCGGATTGCAAATCCGTGGACCTCGATTCGACTTCGGGACGCGCCTCCATATTCAGACAAGGCCGCAGCTGTTCAAGCTGCGGCCTTGTTGCATCTGCGCTTTATCCCGCTTTTTATCTGCAAGCCTCTACCATGTCTGCCAAGCTTAGTGGCGATTTTTACTTGGTATCAAAAAGTGCAGACACGCTGTGACTCGACACTATTATTATACGGATCGTGCCACAACGCCCCTGCCAACACCGATGCCGCTCTTGCTACCAAGGAGGCTCTATGCACCCATACCTCTCCCGTTTAGCGATCTGGCTGGTGATCTGTTTTAGTTTGGCCTTTACCACCGCCGCCCAAGCGGATGAGTCGCTCGCCGACATGTGGTTTGTCACACCGAATCCAGGTCAAAGCGACCAATTCGAGCAAGCGCTCAAAACCCATCTCCGTTTCCGTCAACAGAACGAGGATCCGCGCCAATGGCAGGTGTTTGTCCAGGTGTTAGGGGATCAAATGGACACCTATGTGATCCGCAATTGCTGTTTTGGCTGGGATGAGATCGACGGCTACCGTGCCTGGTCGGTCGAACAGCAAGCCGGTGCCCACTGGCAAGAGACGGTCGCCCCGCTTGTCGCGACGATCAGCCATAACTACAGCTCGCTGGACGTGGCCAATAGCCACTGGCCACAAGACACATCCGACTACCATTACTTCGGTGTCACCCAATATCAGATCCGTCCTGGCCATGCCGCGGGCGTGCAAAGCGATGTCAAAGCCTTAAGCGAGCAGGCCAAGGCGATGGAGTGGCCTTACCATTGGTCTTGGTCCCGCCCTGTGGCTGGCGCTCCCTCCTTGATGCTGGTGATCCCATACCGAGATCACAGCGCCATGGCGCCGGCCGATCCGAACTTCTTCGAGGCGCTGAAACAGCACATGAACTCCGAAAAACGCGCCGCTAAGCTGATGGAAAGTTGGAGCTCACACTTTAGTGCCACCCGCTACGATGTGTACCGGTTAAGACAAGATCTGTCTGCCCGTTGAACCGAAAAAGGGGTAATACCAATCACACTCAGTATTTAGCCATTCAGCTGATTGGTATAAAACCTGCATCGAGTAGGAGGGGGCCTTGCGGCCCCCGTCCTCTCACACCACCGGGCATACGGTTCCGTACCACGGCGGTTCAAGTTAAACCTTTGAGCCGCTGATAATGACCCAGCAGCGATATCAGTCCTAAA
>NZ_BAABJZ010000069.1:0-23167 GCF_039543565.1 Ferrimonas pelagia
AGCATCATTGGGCTCGGCTTCCTTGTCGGCCTGGTTGGTTTGGCGATTGATCAGATCGCACTTTGGAAGCCGAGTTCCCTCCAAATCTGAGAACTCAGTGATCTACATTTCGGAACAGTTATTTAGGTACAGGCAGCACCCATTATGTAAGGATCTAGCTGATGTTTTATCGTGGGATGGTTTTTTGTGGAGAAGCGGAAATTTGCAAGTTTGGGAAAATTCATAGTCTGAACCTTAAACATTCAGGTGCTCCCAAACTGCCTCCAGACGGTGCCCTGCTTGACTTTTGACTGCTGGTCCCGGTGGCAGTTTGTCGCGATAAAATCAATTGCACAACTCAGATCAGCCCATAGCTGACTTAATGATTTGAACGCCAACGATTTCATCACCGGCTCGAATCAGCCTTGAGTGGACTTAGCGATTTTCAACATGGATAACCGCATTTTTAGCCATTATTGCGCTACGCGGCCCATGAAACGTTTGACCAGCAGGCTCAGCAAACTGGCCTCGATCAAGCCTCTCACCATGTGTTCCAGGCGGGTGACAAATCGCTTCAGATTGTTAAAGCTTTTCCATTCTTTGAACAGCAACTCGATTTGCCATTCGGTTATGGCCATCATTGCTAGGGTACGGCAATATTAGCGCGCTGTTCAGCGCATGATGCTGAAAAGATGCTGCCAAGCAACCTCAAGGGAAAGACGGACCGCATTTCAATGCCCCACCTCATGGCCGATCACGCTCGCTTCGCGGCTAATTTCGCCCTACTCTCGACATCCGCCTCGGGGCGTACGCTGACACCCGGCTCTCGACAGCTGCAACTTCAGCGCGGAACCTGCCATACGGCTAAACGATGTCTGGGCGCCTCCTTTCCCACGAAACTCATTCGATGTCATTTCACTGACTTGTTTTCTCTACCAACTGGCCCCACGTCTATGAAATACGCAGTGCTGGCGGGAGTGCCTATGAAAACCTTGAAGATCGATATTGTTTCGGATGTGATGTGCCCTTGGTGCGCGATTGGCTACCGGGCGCTGAAGCAGGCGCTGGAGAACCTTGAGGGCGAGGTGAATGCCCACCTGCACTGGCAACCCTTTGAGCTAGCCCCGCAGATGGCTCGCGAAGGGGAGGATCTGGCCGAGCACTTGCTCAATAAGTACGGCTTCACTTTGGATCAGCTCAAGCAGAATCAAGCCAATATTGAGCAACGGGCCCAGGCGTTGGGCCTGCCGATCCGCTTTTTCGATGGCATGAAGAAATACAATACCTTCGACGCACACCGTTTGTTGCACTGGGCCGCAGAGATGGGCAAACAGACCGAGCTGAAGGAGGCGCTGTTTGCACTGTATTTCGTCGAGGGAGGCGATCCCAGTGATGAAGGTCAGTTGATTGATCTGGCTGGCTCTGTCGGATTGGACAGGCAGGTGGCCAGTGAGGTGTTGGAGTCCGGTTTGTATGCAGAGCATGTGCGGGCGCAGCAGGCACACTATCGCAATCTGGGTGTGACCTCGGTGCCAACCTTCATTGTGAACGACAAATACGGTATCACCGGCGGTCAGCCGGTGGCTGCATTTGAGCAGGCACTGCGGGAGATCGCCGCAAAACCGGCCGAGTAATACTCGTTCAGACCGTATCGGCGCAATCGCGCGCCTTGCCTGTTAGGCACTGACTGAGTTCAGTACTCAATCTGGACTGCCGCCCATTGATGGTACCCCATGACAACGTCGCCAGTATGATGCCGCTGGCGCAGACGGAGGGCGTGACACCGTCGTTTACTCAGGCTACCTCTCACTCACAGGGCGCGTCGACTGCACCAGACGCACTCGCCAGCGACGCACTCGTCACTGCACCAAGCGCCCGGCACGGGTCAAAGGCTCCGCAACAGCCGCCGCGAAGAAAGAGCCATCAGCCAACGGATGTTCTGCGCCCTTGCGTTGTCCCGATGCCGGTCGCGTTACGCTCTTGGCATCAAACAACGCGGCCCCCTCCCTGGCAAGGCTACCAGGCAAAGGTCTGGATAATGTTCTCCTTAGTGATGGGGTTGGTGGCGATCTCATGCTCGATACGGCGCAAAAACTGCCCACGCCACTGCTGCAGGCTGCCGCGCATCGGCGCGATATTGTTGCCGTGATCGCCCCAGTAGTAACAGTCAAACTCGCCTAAGTTCTCCAGCAGATATTTCTCCTCTTCGAGCACCTGCAGTGGCGTCGCCAGAGTAAATTCACCCCGTGCCACCTCCTGCTCCAGCTCGGTACCCGGCTGGAGCGCCAGCACCATGGGCGCGATGGCCTCGGGCTCCAATTCATTCACCAAAGCCGTGGTGGCCTCAATATGGGCACGGGAGCGTTCTTTGCCCCCTAAGCCAAAGATGAAGGAAGCCAGGACTCGGATCCCCGCCGCCTTAGCCCGAGCCATCCCCTCACGAGCGTGATCCGCCGTCATGCCCTTTTGGATGTGCTCCAGCACCAGGGGATCGCCGGATTCCAGCCCGGTGTAGACCATGGTCAAACCGGCCGCTTTCAGGGCCTTGAGATCCGCTACCGATTTGCGGCGCAGATCGTTAAATCCGGCGTACAAGGAGATGTTTTCGATCTCCGGAAAGATCTGGGTGATCTTATTGAGAATGGTCAGCAGAAACTCGGTGCGCACCGCCATCACGTTGCCGTCCACCAGAAAGATGGACTCGACATGCCGGTAGTGACGACGGCTGTCCTCGATGTCTTTGAGGATGTCGTCCAACTCGCGGATCTGAAACTTCTTGTCGCGAAACATATTGCAAAAAGTGCAGGTATTGATGCTGCAACCGAGGGTGGTTTGGATCAGCACACTGTTGGCTTCGATCCAGGGACGATACACTTTGCCTTCAAAACGCATAACACGCTCTCCTAGTTGAGTCGCCAGCCCCTCCTGTTCAATGACAACGAAGCGTACGGCGATAGCAAAACGGACAGCAAGACACACCTGCTGTACTGAAGGCGGCAAGGTTATCAGTGGTTCGAGGCGTTGATAATTGCGGTTTAAAACGGATCTGTTTTTAGAAAATATTGATAATCGTGGCAGCGCATTTTGCTCTATCGCTGATGGCAAAACGCCCAACGGCATCACTGCCATCGGGCGTTTTCAGTTCACGCGAAGTTAGGTCAACTGGGCCAGCATCGCATCCAGGGTGTCGATCAGCGCCAGACACTTAGCATCATTGAGGCCGTCGGGATGCGGCGGCCGAAATTGGCCGCTGTCGTTATCAAAGTACTTGCCGGACGCATTCTCAAATTCCTCCGACAGGGCCGCACGACACAGAATATCAGCTCCGATACTCAGATCACCGCCCGCCACGCCATAAGCATCCTTGACCATCTTGCTGCCCAGCATGGACGCCGGATTGACCGCCACCAATATGGGGCCGCTATCGCCAACACCGAGCGCAACGGAACGGGTCCACATGGTCATTGCCAGCTTACTTTGCGCATACGCCGCACTGGCGCTCAAGGCTTTGTTGCCCTTGAGCGCTTCGAGCTCCACCGGCGCCTGGGCCGCCGAAGAGAGGTTCACTACCCGGCTGCACTCACCCAATAAAGGCATCAAACGCAGCGTCAGCAGGTAGGGCGCCAGGGCATTGACCGCAAAGCGCACATCCAGCCCCTCCGCCGTTGTCGTGTGAGGCGTGCTGAACACCCCAGCGTTGTTGATCACCACATTCAGATGCGCGTGGCGCTGGGAAACCACCTTGGCCAACGCCTCCACCGCCGTCATTTGTGACAGATCTGCCTCATAGCATTCGACCGGCTGTGCGCCAGCCAAGCCGTTCAGCTCTGACGCCACCCGGGCCAGCTTTTCCGGGTTACGGCCGTGCAGCAGTAGCTTGTGCCCAGCGCCGACCAACTGGCGGGCAGTCACTAAGCCGATACCGTCGGTAGCGCCGGTCAGCAGAATTGTTTTTGGGGTGGGATCACCATTGACTTGCATACGCTTCTCTCATTGATTGGGGTGTCGGGTTCATTCGACCGAACACCGGGATTGGTTCCCCGGCCTGCCGGGGCTGTGCTGATGGTGAGCCGATCGGTGCCTTCGCGCCTTTCATCGCAACGACGCCCGATCGCTCAGCTCGGTTTATTGATCGTCGAGAAACACCTGCTTGACGTGCAGTGTGTCCATGTACTCGCGCAGCGCGGTGATCTTGCCGTCCGCCAGCGTTACCAAAAAGTGGTAGGGATTGTTATAGACCATGCCGTTAGCCTTCACGCCATAGGACTCCATCTCCAGCGCAACTCGGTCCCCTTCGGCGGTAAAGCCCTTGGGCGTCAGCGCCATCTTGGCGGGAAAGGTTGCCGCTACCATGGCGATCAACTCGCCGATCGCGGCTTTGTCCATTACTCCGTGGATGGGTAACTCACCCTCGGTGCCCATCGCCTGCCAAGTTGCCTTGTCATCGAGTAGCGCCAGCGCGGCCGGTCGATCTGCCGCCGAAAAATGAGCAAAGAACGCTGTCACGATCTGCTTATTGTGTTCAATGTCCATCACGTGGTCTCCTGAGTCCCATTGCCGTCTACGCTGACGGCAATGGGTACGAATTCAATCCAAAACAGTGAGTGTTCTCAGTCATTGATGTCCTGAATGTTGATCACCAACTGCTCCCAGTTGCGCTGATTCTCGATATCAAATTGTGCGCCCTGTTCATCCGCCCAAGCAAAGCGCTTGATGGCCGGTGTCTTACTGGTCGCCTGATAGAGCCAATAAGCTTCGGCTTGAAGAGCCTGCTCAATCGGCTTATCGATGGACTCATACACCGTCTGCTTACAGGCGTTGATGGACTCGGCAGGGAACTGGGCGATGCGTTTGGCCAGCGCATCCACATAAGGCCCTATCTCGTCCGGCTCCAAGGCCTTATTTATGGTGCCGTAGGCCTCGGCCTCATCCGCACCAAAATCACGGGCACTAAGTACGATCTCAAGCGCACGACCTAGGCCAGTCTGACGGGCCATCCGCGACGCGCCGCCCCCACAAGGTAGAATGCCCATCGCCACTTCCATCTGCATAAACTTGTACTTGCCGCGAGCGGCGAAACGCATATCGCAGGCCAGCGCAAACTCATGGCCGCCACCACGGGCAAAGCCCTCCAGCTTGGCAATGGTTGCCTGCGGTAAACGGCTGATCCGCTCCAGCACCGCCTGCAGATCAAGCAACTTGGCCTCATCGCGAGACACGGCATCCATCGACATATCTTTCAGCAGATTAGTATCGTAGTGACACACCCAGATCTCCGGATGGGCCGACTGAAACACCACAACCTTCACCCCCCGGTCGCGCTCTAGGCGCAGCGCCAAGGAATTCAGATCCGCCAGCATCTCCGGCCCCTGAACGTTAACGGGCGGGAAATCAAAGGTGACGGTCAGCACCCCATCAACGTTACTTGCTTTAAACGTGGTATAGCCTTCGTAAACCATGTCGCGCTCCTGCATTTCATCGGTGTGAAAAGGGTGCTGGCCAGCGACACTCAGCCTAGACCGACTTCCCCTCAATGATAATGACCTCGTTGGCGTAAACAGTTTATCGATTGCGTTGATAATGACAGGAGTGAACACATTTAACAGCGTCTCCTCAGCATGGGACTGCTCAAGCACAGCAGATCTCAATAACACCGGCCGTAAACTCAAAAACGGCCCCCCAGGCGCACCTCAATCGGTTACCCGATCAGTAAAAGTAAAGTTGAGTTGAATTAACCGATCCGGACATAATGCGTCATTCGAACGCACCACCTCCGACCGGTCGCTGACTGTCCGAGCCCCTTATTCCTCAGGAAAAACATTTGTGATCGATCGTATCCGCACGCTTTCATTGCGCCTCATCCGGCTTAAGCCGATTTGTACCGGGATGGCACTGGTAAGCAGTCTGGTGTTTGGCTACGTGGTGCTGTTTGAAGCGGACGCCAGCAAAGACATCTACCTGATCCCAAGCGTGATGTTGCTCCTTTGGTCACTGCTGTCTCTGAGTCTGCTGTCCAGTTTTCCCTACGTGCCCCCGACTCCCACTGGTGATGTCCGCCTGATTAAACGGCTTAAGATCCGCTTAATCCGCCTGCTCTACCACATCGCCTCCTGGCTGTTTCTGGCACTGAGCATGACAACACTCTGGTTATCCTTACGTCTCCTCAACGTTTGGCGCGTCGCCTTTTAGGCTCAGTGCTTTCCTTTGTCTCCTTTAGGCCAAGCCGCATTTCAGTGGTATTAGAGTTCACTCGGCGCTTAAGCCAACGGCCCGCTCGCACACCTCGAACTGACTTCCGTCAACCAGGACGACCCCTCGCCTTCGCCTTAAAACCGCCGAAAGCAAGCACGCAGAGGGTATGCGCGCTGAGTGCGTTTGCGTCGTTCCGACAATCACGAGCCTAAATCTACCTCGAATTCGGCTCATGACTGCATTCAAAGACCGCTAGATCAGGCTCACAAACTTGCTTATTTCTCTAAAAATAAGCCACTTACAGCTAAGCCAAACGACCAAATTGTCGTAGTCTGCCTGCGAAAAATCTAAGCGATGGATACAGAATGAAAAACAAACTGGTTTACTTTTCGGCTCTGCTCGCCTTTTCCTCGAGCGCCTTGGCGGAGTTTGACGACAGCTACATACTGCTGCCGGAGCAGAAGAAAGCGATCGCCGAGCAACAAGAGCGCGAACAGCAACAAGCGCAAGCGAAAGCACAACGCGAAGCTCGCTACCGACCGGGCAACCAATTCATCTTGGGTGTTCAAGGGGTCAATGACGACGATGCCCAACTCAGTGCTAACGATACGCCGCACGCGTCACAAAACGTGTCGGGACTGTTCGAGATCTACGCGGGATACGAGCACGATATCTTCCTACTGCCAAGCATCCGAGCGCACTACCTCGAATTCGATTACAAGGGACAAAACTCAGCAGAGAACCAACCCTCAGAGCTCTTTCTGGCCAACGGCTACACCACACTAAAGCTCTATTACCACCTGCTGCGTACCGATCACATCCGCTTTGACCTCGGTGTTGCCAACACCAGCTATGCGGGCAAAGCCAACGGTAAAGGACCCAATTTCTCTGGCAACATCTACCAAAAACTCTGGTCCCCCTACGCTGCGATGTACCTCAGGATCCCTCACACCACCTTGCAACTGTATGCTGAAGGCCATGGCTCCGGTGGTGACAATGAAGTCACCGACATCAGCGCGGGTGTCCGTTTCTCGCTCTATTCCAAGTCCCACACCGGGGCTCGTTTTACTGCAAGCCTTGGCTACCGCCAATTTAACACCGACTTCCGCGATCTTCGTGGTGGCGGCGGTACGTACATGGACAGCCTGTCGTTCGACATCGACGGCATGTTCGCAGGCATAGAACTGGCGTTCTAACTTCACGCGACGTCAATCAAAAGCACCATCTCGCTATTGGCGTCGCGCTCCTCCCCTTGCACCTGTGCTCCTAACACCCCGCCTTACAAACCCCGAGATTGCTTAACCTAGGACCAAGCCCTCTTTTGCACGGGAGAACGCCTTGGCTGCCCCTTTAGCACCATGTTCTAGCGCTTCACCTCCTGCGTGGCTGCCTGCTCGTCGTTCGCTGGAGAAACTCGAACTTTCTTGTGTAGAAACTGGCCTTTAAGGTAGATCCAACGCAATGGAGGCACATTGGCCAACAAAGCCCTAATTCTGGTCTTTAAGAATTTATTATTACCCACAATACTCAGCGTATTCGGGGCAATCATTTGATTTAAATCAACGCAATAGACAAAGCGAGAGGTCCGATTCGCGATCATCACCGCTTGTTTATAATCGCTTTCATAGAACAGATCACAACCGCTGTTGGCATACGCCGCCACTTTGTGTGAGAAATAATCTGATTGCGCGCGCCGAGCCGCTTTATCAGGCAGATCCAGCATCAACAGTTGCTCATACTTGACACCGTGACGTGCCAACCACTGTTCAGTCTCAAAACGATATTTCTCTAAACGATTGGTAACCACGACCTTGACTCGTCCAGTTGGTAGGTGCTTTGGACGAGCGTTGGTGACAAAGTTCAAGTAGCGCTCGCCATCGTCATTGTCCACCTCTTCCGGATCGAAACAAAGCACTCCATCGATATCGAAGCAGGCATTGTTCACCACATTATGATGAAAGATATTCCACTCAAAGACTCGGGGCGGGGGTAAAAATTTCAGCACGATATCAACATCATCTCGAACCGTTCGAGACGAGTACACCACTGCCGTCGTTACAGTGCCAGGATAAGACTCGGGAAGCTGCTGCAGGACCGCTGCCAACGACTTGCCCGACTGAATACTGTCATCCATCAGCAGTATATGCCGAGCATCAAAGGGTCGATGTAACTTGCAGCCAGTCTGCCGCGTGATCCCTTTACTGATGTTGCCATTACGAACAAAGGTAGCGAAATCCACACAGCTGATATTGAGCATCAATGACACCATATAAGCAGGCACCATGCCGCTGCGCGGGATCCCAACCACCAAGTCGAACCCCTGCCCATTGAGCTGGTCGATGTTATCCTTAATGTCAGAACTTAAATCGGCGTAAGATCGATATTTCATTGGCTTTTATAATTGAGACTATTTCGACCCAATATAGTAAAGACTGACCGTTTTTGACGGATATCTGGCTTCAAATCAACGGTCTTATCCATCGAATCACCCGCCAATCCGCGACAACGTACTTACGATAACGCTGCGATCTGCTGCCGTAACCAGATGATGGATGGCTCCTCGGAATTGGCTCGGCGCCAGTATAAACGCACGGACAAAGGCTGACAGGCAAAGGGCAATGGCATCACTTTTAATGGCAGTAAAGCGGCCAATTGCTGGCCATAGGAGCGGGGCATGGTCAATACCAATGCAGAGCGTGCGGCCACCTGCGCGGCGGCAAAGTAGGTTTCGCAGTGCAAGCGGATATGGCGCTTACCTTGCAGCCCCGTCATGCGCTGCTCCACGTAGCTACGCTCTGTCGGCTCCAAAGTCACCAACACATGATGCGACGCCTGATACTGCCGCACGTCCATGTGACCCGCGTCATAGGCAGGGTGTAATTGGCCGCAAAGTAACGCTAAGGGCTCTTGCCGAAATGACGCACTGACGATCTGCTCCGATACCGGCCGCTCCAGATCCACTGCCAGATCCAGTGCCCCACGGCGCAGCCGCTCCTCCATCTGTGTGCCCCGCACCCGGGTACTGGTGAAGCGCAGCGGCGAGTCTTGCTGCTCTAGAGTGTGGATCAAGCCCGGCAGTAGCATGGCCTCGAGGATATCGCGCAACCCCAGATGAAATTCCAGATCGGAGCGGGTGGGATCAAACTCGCCTTGTTGGGCGTGACACTGTGCCAACACCTCCAGCGACGCCTGTACCTTGGGCAAGATATCTCGACCGTGGGGAGTGAGCACCAAATGCCGTCCCTGCCGCACCAACAAAGGATCGTCCAATTGCTGACGCAGTCGCCCCAAAGCATGAGACACCGCCGACTGAGTCAAATGTAACTGCTTGGCGGCCGCGCCGGTGGAGCCGGTCTGCGCCACCGCCAACAGGATCCGAAACAGATTGAGATCCACCTTGCTATGAATGCCCGTCATAGAAAATGCCAAAAAATAGTCATTGGATTCGTAGGTAAAGCTGACTTAGGGTGTGATCTAAGTCAACCTTTATCGCGTCCTTGGCAAGGAGCTTCTCATGATGCACAAGTCCATTCAGCAATGGCTTGACGCCTACAGCGTCAGTCACCGACACCCCATCAATAAACTGATCCACTGGGTTGCCGTTCCGACCATTATGTGGACGGTATTAGCCCTGCTGTGGGAAGTTGCCTGGCCCGGCCTGCCGCTGCTCAATCTGGCTGGGGTATTGATCATCATCAGCTTGGCGTTTTACTGGCACTTGTCGCCCAGACTCGCTGTGGGCATGATCGGGATCACAGCCTTACAGGTGGCGTTGTTGCTCTGGCACCAAAACGCGAGCGCCCTCCCTTTGTGGCAAACAGCGCTGATCTTGTTTGTGATCGCCTGGGTGTTTCAATTTCTTGGTCACAAGATCGAGGGCGCCAAGCCCAGTTTTTTTGAAGACGTGCAATTTTTGCTGATCGGCCCGGTCTGGCTACTCAGCTTCCTCTACCAGAAGCTGGGCATCGAGTATCGCCGGACATCTTCGTCACTCGCCTCCTAAAGCGCCGCGATCCGGCGTGATCTCGCCGGATCGCCCACTGTACTAACCTCCTCAAGCGCTAACCCGCCATCAGCCTATCGAGAAAAATCCGTGCCCAGCGGCTAACTTTGCCTCAGCAGGGCGTGATCCGTATCACAGAAGAGCGAGATCGGCCCCATGCATAATCACACGCAGAGGCTGGCTTACCCGCCTCCCTTTCCCAGATGCACGCCACGGAGTCAGCAAATGCAGTTCAGTTATCACAACCCCACCCGGATCCACTTTGGCCAAGGACAAAGCCAACAGATCAGCCGTGAGATCCCAGCCAGCGCCAAGGTATTGGTGCTGTACGGTGGTGGCTCAATCAAGCGCAATGGGATCTACCAACAGATCAGCAAGGCCCTAACTGGGCATCAATGGACCGAGTTTGCCGGGATCGAGCCCAACCCCTCGGTCGAGACCTTGGATAAGGCGGTCGAGTTGGTGAAAGCACAAGGCATCGACTATCTCTTGGCGGTCGGCGGCGGCTCGGTGATCGACGGCACCAAATACATTGCCGCGGCAGCACAATATGAGGGTTATGGCTGGGACATTCTGTCCGGCAAACACAAGGTGCGCCAAGCACTGCCGATCGGCGTGGTGCTGACTCTGCCCGCCACCGGCTCCGAGTCCAACGCCGCAGCCGTGGTGACCCGCACCGCCACCCACGAGAAACGTTCGTTCTACGCGCCGGCCGTTCATCCCAAGTTTGCCATTATGGATCCTTCGGTGATGGCCACATTGCCAGATCGCCAACTCAGCAACGGCATCGTCGATGCCTTCGTGCATGTGTGCGAGCAATACCTGACCTACCCCACCGGCGCCTCGGTTCAAGACGGCTTTGCCGAGGTGATCCTGCGAAATCTTTGCCTGTTAGCGAGCCACTACGATCAGCGTCACAGCGCCCAGTGGCAGGAAAATATGATGTGGAACGCCAACCAGGCGCTCAACGGCCTGATCGGCGCTGGCGTGCCCCAGGATTGGGCTACCCATGCGATAGGACATGAACTGACCGCCCTGTTTAACATGGATCACGCCCAAACCCTGGCCGTGGTGCTGCCGGCACTGCTCAGGGAGCAGCAGCCGGGCAAGACACGAAAGCTCGAGCAGATGGGCCGCAATGTGTTTGATCTAAAAGGGCCTCAACTGGCAGAGCAAACCATTCAGGCGATCGAAGTCCTATTCCGCTCGGTCGGCGTCATGACCACCCTCAGCGACTACGACATCAACCGGCACGATGTCGCGACTCAGGTGCTACCGGCGATCGCCGATCACGATATCCTGCCACTGGGTGAGCACCGCGATATAGATCTTGGCCGCTGCGAAGCAATCCTGATGCGCTCCGTCAAAGGCTAAACGCACAAAAGGACGCGGTTTAAACAAACCGCGTCCTTATATGCGCTTTTCGCTCATTAAGTAGGGTTATACCGACCTAACGTTGCAATGCGCTGTAGACTCTTAGTCAATTAGGCTACCGCGATTTCTGCAGGAGCAACGGTTTCGTTCTGGGTCGCCGCCTTGCTGCCGGTGATCCCAGCCAGGGCAGCCAACACACGACGCTTCTCAACCACACCAATCACCTGATCGCCATCCAACACCAAGGTCAAGGTATTGGCTGAAGGGGTGGCCTGCTGTGCACGGCTGTTCAGGTCCAGTTCGCTGTGACGCAGCAGGAAACCTGAGCTGCTGACTGGGTGCATCTGATCTTCATCCACCGCCAGTCGCAGTGCCAGGGACGCCACACTTTCATTGGCTTTCGCCTGAAAGCAAATTGGCTGCATCACGTCTGCCACGGTAACATTGACCCGTTCCTGCTCTTCTGCAAGGTAGTAACCACGAAGTAGATCCTGCTCATCCACCAAGCCTTTGGCCTGGCCAGCTTCCATAACCAGCGCCGCGCTGCCGCCTTCGGTCAGCAGTTGCAAAGCAACATCGCTGATCAGCGCCTCAGCTGGCACCATCATAGGCTGGGTGTTGATCAGCTCAGCTACGTTCATTTTTTCAGTGTGTTTAGTCATGGTCATTTTGCCCTTTAAGAATTTGTGAGTATTTTTTTCTGCTGTCTGGCCGTGGATCCACCACTGACCCAAACCGACAAACAGTGCACCGCCAATAATGTTGCCAATGGTGACGGGAATTAAGTTGTGTAATACAAAGTTGCGCGTTGTCAGGCTGGCAAACAGATCGGGTTGCATGCCTGTTGCTGCCCAAAAGCTGGCGTCGGCCAAGCTATGGATGGCAATGGCCATCGGCACCAAAAACAGGTTGGCAATGCTATGCTCAAAGCCTGCACTGACAAACATCGCCACAGGGAGGATCAACAACAGCGCTTTACTGGCTGGCTCCTTAGCGCTGTAGCTCATCCAGATCCCCAGACAAACCAACAGGTTACAAAGTGCCCCCAATGCCACCGCCTGGGAAAAATCATGCTTAAGCTTGTACTGCGCCACGCTCATCAGCTTGATCCCCCAATCACCCCCCGCAGCCAGATGTTGCTTCGCAACCCAAAGCAGAGCCACTAGAAGCAACGCTCCTACGCAGTTGCCGGCGAACACCAGTCCCCAATGCTTAAGCATCCGAGTTCCGCTGATCTGACGTTTGGCCCAAGGGATCACCGTCAGTACCGTGCTGGTAAACAGCTCAGCACCGCAGATCACCACTAAGATCAACCCCAGACTGAACACCAGACCGCCAAGCAGACGACTGATCCCCCACGGCACATTATCTGCACCGGTCAGAGCCGTGATGTAGAAGGTAAATGCCAAGCCAATAAACACCCCGGCCATGACCGACAGAGCAAAGCGCTGAGACGCACTCTTTGCTAACTTGCTATGGCCGGTCTTCACCGCTTGCTGATAAAGCGGATCTTGCGGTTTGGCGGATGGCACAGCTTTCAGCACGCATCACCTCCGTTAGCTGTAACCTCCTGAATCAATTGTCTAATCATTCGAAATCTCCTATCTATCTAGCCCGGCACAGCGCCAAGCCACTGCAGATTAGCGCCCTCACAACCAAATTAAAAATTGATAATTTGCGACACACCCATCAGCAAAATTGATGGTTCTATCATCAGCATGTGAATGGAGCCTCAGACAAGCTGCTGTGGATATGAAACACTAAGGCCTATCGTTCCCTGAGCCCAACCGAGAAAGCCTAATGCGCTATACCCTAAAGCAACTTGCGGTGTTTGATTCCATTGCCAACCAAGGCAGTGTCAGCGCCGCAGCGGAGTACCTATCTTTGACTCAGTCAGCCACCAGCATGTCCCTTTCTCAACTCGAGAAAATGCTGGGAAAACCACTGTTTGAAAGGGTTGGCAAGCGTATGGTGCTGACCCACTGGGGTCACTGGCTACGGCCCAAAGCGAAGGGGTTACTCAGTGACGCACAGCAGATCGAGTTAGGGTTCGCCGGTCAGCATCTGATCAGCGGCGAGATCGCCTTGGGTGCCAGTCAAACGGCAGCTCATCACCTAGTGCCCGATCTCATCAGTAAAATTGATAAAGACTTCCCAGAGGTCCGTTTAAAGGTCGAGGTAGAGAACACAGAGCATGTGATCGACGGGGTGCTGGATCACACCTACCAACTGGGCGTGATCGAGGGCCGCTGTGATGATAGCCGCTTATGCCAGCAAACCTGGTGTACCGATCACCTGGTGATCGTGGCTGGCCCACAACACCCTTATGCTCAGATCGACACCATCAGCATGGGCCAATTAGAACAGGCGCAATGGGTATTGCGCGAGCAAGGGGCCGGCACCCGGGCCATCTTCGACGCCGCGATCCACCCCCACATTGATAATCTGAATGTCCGCCACGAGTATGAGCAGATCAGCATTTTGAAGACCCTGGTCAAGCAAGGGCCCTACTTAAGTTGCTTGCCGGCATTGGATATTGCTCGCGCCGTAGAGCGCGAAGAGCTAGTGGTACTCAATACCCCAGAGTTGAACATGGCAAGGCGGTTGTCATTTATCTGGCGGCGGGAAAGCAGCGATAACCCCATTCGCAACTGCTTGCTGACCGAGGGCCGCCGACTCGAACGGGTGCGTAACCTGAATCGATAAGCCGGATCGATATACCCCCCTAGACAAAGCAATCGTTAAGCCCCCCGAACCTTGCGGCGACAAATCCATCCATTTGGGGGCACTACTGTTCACTTTGAGACCAGGTGACCGATTGAGGTTGCCGCCAGCACGTCGACACGGCCTCAAAAGCGCAAAACAGGCACCCCGCTAGCGAACCGGCAGCGCCAATCACGCCAGCAACCATCAATTTCACTGATACCAACTATCTTGTCGGTTCGAAGCCGTTCGCTTGCTAGAATAACCGCAGATCGGTCATTGCCTGTCACCGCCGCTGTAATGGACTAACCCAGCTCGTGGCGGCTAAGGCACAAGCCAAATCCCCTCAATACCGCCTAACAAACCCACAGCCACCGCCACATCCCCCCAATGACAACAGCTTTTACGACCTGCGTCAGATCACACCTCTCGCCCGGCCAGAGGTGAAGGTTTCAGCCAGAAATGGTTTCAAAGCAAGCTATTGAGTTGAAAGCACCATCGAATTCAGTGATAGGCGCTATCAGGTTGTCTTAGCGGGCTTTTCACTGATCCACAGCTTGATGTGGCCCTGAACCACAGGTTTACCAGCCTGATCATACGCCGTGACCGGCACCTGCAGATCCCCCACCTTCCAATCCTCCGCCGCGATCTGGGCGACGCACCGGATATCACTGCCGGCCTTGCCGGTGTAATCCACCGACATGCCCTTTGGGATCCAACGTAAATGCCGAGGGATAGACGCCTCTGCCATCACCCCCATCGCCAACTCCAGACCGTTGCATATGGCAATAACGTGCACCGTTCCAATGTGGTTCTCTACGGCCCGGCGTTTCTTGATCACGCATTCACAATGATGCGGCTCGAGATACACCACGCGGGCACCGACGGTCTTAAAATAGGGCGCTTTGGCCGCAATGGCTCGCGCAAACAGGCGATCGCCAAAGGGAAGCTTCTTAGCCATCTTGTATTGGGACAACACGTAATTCTTGCTCATCTTCTTTCCTTGAAATTCACAACTGGTCGGACTAGTTAAGCTACAAGCTAGCCTGAAACTCGAGCAAAGTCACACCTCCCATACCATCTGTGCTCGAACTGCCGTTATGCCAAGGGCGCTGTCCCGATAGGGAGCCACAAAATATGACTGCATGGATGGCGTACTCCCAGTCGTATTGGCACCAGCAAGCCCCATGGCGGCGCTCCATCTGGGGCGCTCCACAGCGACCGTTCCTTAACGCTGCCCTGCGCTGCGCCCGAGATCCGATCTCTGCTATGGCCGCGCTCCATCAGCCACCCGGCTCTTTACTGAGCAGAGGGAAAGCTATACCCACTCCGTGTCGCAAACTGGTTCTGGCGCAGCCTCGGCACACTCAACCCGCACCAACGGCACACTTCATCGCTGAGCTGCCAAAGCGACTTGGCACACACCCATAAAAAAACGCAGCCGACGTGGCTGCGTTTTGATGGGGAGGAAGCGGAAACTTAGACCGAGAACTCACCGATCTTATCACCCAGCTCTCGCGACTCCTTGCGCAGCGCCTGAGCACGAGTCCGAGCTTCTTCGCTGTCCTGAACCAAGCCATCGGCAATGGACTTGATACTGACGGTATTCGCGGTGACCTCTGAGGCCACGGCCGTCTGCTCCTGCACTGCGGTGGCTATCTGGGTCACCATCTCGGTGATCTGCTGGGTCGAGTTACGAATATCGGCCAATGAGGTTGCGGCCTCACGGGAGTTATCAACCGCGCGTCCGGCCAATTCCGAACTGCCACGCATGATCTGCACCGCCTGCTGCGTCGACTGCTGCAAGGTGGTGATCATCTGCTGGATCTCCGATGCCGAGTCCTGAGTCCGCTGGGACAGCACCCGAACCTCATCCGCCACCACGGAGAAGCCGCGCCCCGACTCGCCGGCCCGCGCCGCCTCAATGGCCGCGTTCAGCGCCAACAGGTTGGTTTGCTCAGCGATCCCCTGAATATTGGACAGGATACTGTCGATCGCCTGCGCATGCTTATCCAGCTCATTGATCACCGTTGTCGCTTGAGTCACCTCGCTGGACAGGCCCTCGATCGACTCCCGGCTCAACTCAACCATCGCCCCGCCCTGTTGGCTTTGAGCCAGGGCGCGTTCAACCTCATTGCTGGTACCTTCGGCGTGGCTGGCGATCTCTTCCGTCGCGATGGCCATCTGCCGGATCGCCGTCGCCACCTGCCGGGTCTCATTTTGCTGTTCCACCAATTGCTCCGCCGAACGATTGGCCTCGAGCTCACCGGATTCGGCTAACTCGCCCAGGGTACGGGCCTGCAGCTGCATATGGCCGATCAACTGCTGCAAGGTGCCGACAAAGGCATTGAAACTATCGGCTAAGGTGCCGATCTCATCTTTACTGTCGATCTGGATCCGCTGGGTCAGATCACCGCCACCGGCCGCGATCTCCGCCAGAGCATCTGACACATAGGACAGAGGACGGAACAGGTACTGGCACATCACACCGAACAGCGCCGCACAGATCGCGACGACCAATAGAGCCAGCGCAACCGTCTTACCCATGGATGCACGGATCGGCGCGAGCACTGAATCGCGCTCGACCAAGACTACAGTGGTAAATCGGGTTCCATCGATCGGCTGGGTATACAGATATTGGCTGACGCCATTGACGCTGATCTGGCTGTTGCCCAATCGGCCCAACTCCGCGGGGGTGATCCCAACCGTCTGTGCGTTCACCGTTTGGTTCAATAGGCGATTATCACTGTGGGCAAAGATCCGGTTTTGCTCATTGACGATGAATAATGACCCCAAACCCGGCAGCACCACACGGTTAAGTTGCGCGATCAGATCGGCGATCTCGACATCGGCCCCCAGGACCGCTAGGCCCTGTTCAACCGGAACGGTGATCCCCATAGACACCACCGTCGCACCGGTGGCCGCTGCAACGGTCGGGTTTTCGACCACCACCTCACCGCGCTGCTGCTGCGCATGGATGTACCAGTCCCAAATTCGAGGGTCGTTATTGTCCGGTGGCAGGACCACCCCATTGGCATTGCTCTGCGTGCCATCGGGATAGGCCAGAAATACGTTATCAAAGCCGCCGGAGTCACGCACTTGGCTCAAATGTATCGGTAACGCGTCAGCCTCGTGTTGCACGGGAAACCCTTGCAAGGCCAATCCTTTCGCTCGCAGCCAGTCCTTCACATAATGGTTATAAGTGGTGGTCACGCCATCGAGTTGCTGAGCAATATCGCGGTCGGTTCGCGATACCGATGAGGCATATCCAGCGACGGTGATCACCAGTCCACACAGAACAATGGCCAGTGCTGCCGCCCCAGAGAGCTTCAACTTGAGTGAAGTCTTATTGGAATTCATCAAAATCAACCTTAAGAGCCGAGTTATTATTATCAAGCGCCGCTTTAACCCTATTTCGTGAAGAGACCATTGCGACGAGTGCGTACTGTATCTAGCACCCAAACCATTGACAAGGTTTATAATTATGTTTTTATTTGGGATAGAAACTAGCATCACCCCCGACCAAAACCCCGCTCTTCTTAAATGCAATAGAAAATAAATTTCTATTCACTCATAGCCATTTTAAGTGCGTCGCACGCTCAGGCTCCAATAAATAAAATGACCCTCGGAAATAAACCGCCAGAGTTGCAAAATGTCTAACAATAAAAACCCCATATTGATCACACTCCCCCAATCGCAAACCCGCCCCAATCAACCTCAAAACACAAAAAGTCGATGAACATCACTTTTGCTCTCGTGGCGAGAAAGCACGTTTGTGTCACTGCTCACATTTCCGCCCGATTGACGCCCCTAGAATGAGCGCTGAGCTTGTCCTTCCCAATCTGACCTTCTTGGTTGTACATCGACACCATCGATATGGTGTCGATTTTTTTCACTTTTTCTGCCGTCACACGACCCTCACGAACAATTATTGCGCACCTACATCGGCAACCATCGCATTTCAACGCACAAATGGGTATAACTGCGCCCTTTTGCCCGGTTCTGAATATGACTCGCACTGAGCTGATCAAACTGATCGCCACCCAAGCAGATTTAACCCAAACAACCAGCAAAGCGGTGCTCGACACCCTACAACGCGTGATATGCCAAGCCCTGCACGAAGGCGAGACCGTTTACCTACCCCGCTTAGGGGTGTTCGAAGTTCGTCATCATCTGCCGCGTACCGGACGCCACCCACAAACCGGTGAGGCCATTGAGATCCCATTCAAAACCGTCGCCGCTTTCAAACCAGCAACACCACTGAAACACGCCGTCAACCAAGGTTAACTGGGGTTCTGGCAACAGTTCGTTATACTTCGCTCATCCTGTTCATTTGTAACCAAAACCTTGATGAACACAAAGTTACTGAAAGTGCTGGCATTGTCCGCGGTGAGCTTGGTTGGCTGCAGCCAACCAAACGCCCCCACTCAACTCGAACTACGCATCGTGCAGACCACAGATCTGCACGTGAATATGATGGGCTACGATTACTACCGTAACGCCCCAACCGACCAGTACGGCTTGTCCTACTCTGCGCCGTTGATCCATCAAGCCCGCGCCGAACACCCCAACGTCATGTTGTTCGACAATGGCGATCTGATCCAAGGCAACCCGATGGGCGATTACGTGTTCCATCGAGAGCAGACCGATGGCTACCTGCAGCGGGAAGCCCACCCGGTATTCAAAGCCATGAACCAATTGGGCTACGACGCCGGTAATATGGGCAACCACGAGTTCAACTACGGCCTCGACTTCCTGCATTCCACCTTGGCCACCGCCGACTTCCCCTACATCAATGCCAACGTATTGTATAAGCAGGCACCGGATGAAGCCCCCTACGGCAAGATGAATGGGCAGGCGCACGTATTTAACCCTTATCTGTTGCTGAAGCGAGACCTAGTCGATAACCACGGGCAGCCACATTCTCTGACCGTCGGTGTGTTGGGTTTAACCCCACCACAGATCATGAACTGGGATAAACGCCACCTCTATGGCCGAGTTGAAACCTTGGACATGGTTGAGACCGCCGAACACTATGTGCCGCAAATGCGCGCCGAAGGGGCAGACATCGTCGTGGTTATCGCCCACGCCGGGATCAGCACCGACGCGTACCATCCGCTGATGGAAAACGCCGGTTACTATTTAGCGGGCGTCGACGGCGTCGACGCATTGCTGCTCGGTCACTCGCACCGCAGATTCCCCGGCGACTTCGACGGGATCGACGGCGTCGATAACGCGCAAGGCCTGATCCAGGGAACGGCGACCGTCATGCCCGGTGTCTGGGGCAACCATATCGGCCTGATCGATCTGAGCCTAAGCCAGCAACAGGGCCAGTGGCAGGTCGATAACACCGTCTCCTTCTTGCGTGCCATCGATCCTAAAGGCGAGCAGGACAACGGGATCATCGACGCCATTGCCGCGGATCACCAAAACACCAACCGTTGGCTGGATCAGGCACTGGTGCAGATCGCCTCACCGATCCACAGCTTCTTTGCCCTGATGCAGGACGATCCCTCCATTCAGATCGTCACCGACGCGCAGAGCTGGCACGTGCAAAAGCTGATCGCGCAGGGCGACCTGCCGGATCTGCCGCTGCTGAGTGCCGGTGCACCGTTTCGCGGTGGTCGCAATGGGGTGTTGGACTACACCTTTATCGAGCAGGGCGATCTGGCGCTGCGCAGCATCTCCGATCTGTACGTCTACCCCAACACCCTCAACGTCATGCAAGTCGATGGCGCGACGGTGAAAGAGTGGCTGGAGATGTCCGCGGGCCAATTCAACCACATCCACGTCGCCACTTCGGCGCCACAGACCCTGATCAACACCGGCTTCCCCAGCTACAACTTCGATGTGATCGATGGCGTCAGCTACCGTATCGACATCACCCAGCCGGCCCGCTACGACACCGATGGCAGCCTGGTTAACCCAGACGCAGAGCGCATCGTCGGACTGAGCTACGACGGCGCACCGATCGATCCCGCGCAGACGTTCTTGGTGGTAACCAATAACTACCGAGGTAATGGCGGGGGGAACTTCCCCGGTGTCGGCAGCGAACAGCTGATCTGGGACGATCCGGAAGAGACCCGCAATATCCTCTCAGCCTATCTGCAAGAGCTGGCCAACAGCGGCGCCGAGCTGGATCCCCGGGCCGATGATAACTGGTCACTGCTGCTGCCCAGCGACAGCGTGACGGTTCAGTTCACCTCCTCACCCAACGCCCACGCGCGCGCGGTGGCCGAGCAAACCGACGCATTCGACTTTGTCGAGCTGATCGAGCAGACGGATCACCCCAAAGCGGGCTTTGCCCTCTACCGTCTCAACGCAGACTAAGCCGACACCCTGTACAAACCGCCGACAATTCGGCGGTTTTTTATGCTAAAACATTCTCGTCACTTAATTGGCGGCGTCAGCCTTTTGACTTTCCCCTTTTGTTATAACGACTTACGATATATAAATGCCATTTTAATCTGACATAAACTCACCATGCCCACTCCGGGTTCTTATACTCGGTTCACGCATGAAAGTGCACAGTACATCACTTACGTATCACGGACTGACGGAAGGCACAGGGATGATCATTCTGGTGGGCGGCGAAAAAGGCGGTAGCGGCAAAAGCTGCCTGGCACAGAATCTGGCGGTCTATCTCGCGACCGACTGTCGGCTTTCAGTCATGCTGGTCGATTGCGATCCCCAGCGAACCAGCGCCAGCTGGATCCAAGCACGCAACGAACAGCCCGAACTCACCAAGATCCACTGCGTACAGATGTTCGGTAAGATCCGTGACGACCTGTTGAGCCTCAACAATCACTACGAAGCCGTGGTGATCGACTGTGGCGGTCAAGATACCGTGGCCCTACGCGCCGCGCTGTCGGTCACCCACTTCGCGCTGCTGCCGCTGCGCCCCAAACGGCGCGATCTGCAAACCGTCCCCCATATGGAAGATCTGCTCAGCAACGGCATGATGTTCAATCCAAAACTGGACGCCGCCTTTGTTTTAACCCAATGCCCCAGTCTGCCCAATCAGGTCAGTCGGATCCTCGACGCCAAAGAGGTTTGCCAATCGTGGGGGCTGCGAGTGTTAGAGGGGATCACCTTTCAGCGCAATATCTACGACGACTCAGAGGAGTCCGGCTGTTCGGTGCTGGAATTGGAGCCGGAGGGCAAAGCCGCACGAGAGCTGCGTCAGATCTACAACCAACTGCTGCGACAAGAAAATCATCGAGCGATCGAGATCACCTACGCCCACAGTGCGGCGCAACTGGAGCGAGAACAACATGCCCTTAGCGGATCTCAAGCGGCCAGCTTCCGCCACTAACGTACCGGCACGGAGTCTGGACGAATTTATCAACGATGCCCAGCGCTATGCCCGCGGCTTGGCTCCGGTCGTGCCGCTGCGCCAACGCACGCCAGACGGCCCGCCTGAAAGATTGCACAAAGCGGGCTACACCATCAGCATGGCCACCCGTAGAGCGTTGGCGCTGGCCGCCGCACACAGCGGCCATTCGCGCTCACGCCTGATCCGGATCCTCGTCCACCATTTCGACCAACTCCCGGCGACGGAGCAGGCGCACCTGCTTAAACGACACCGAGTCCGGTGAGGCTTAGGGGAGCTGCGTTTGTGGCAAGCCGTCGCTTGCCTTTTTTGCCCCCTCATTGCGACTTCGACGTGGCTGCAGCTTGCGCCGCCACCGGGGCCATCATCAAACGCCGGATCTGGCCGACGGGCGCACTGCCATAACTGAGAAACTGATGATGAAACGCCTTGAGATCAAACTGGCTGCCCAAGGACGACTTTATCGCCTGGCGCAGATCGTAGATCTCGCGAAAACCGGCATAGTAGGAGGTAAGCTGCACCTGACTTAGGGTGACCCGACGCCACTTTTCTGCGGCTTCTTGCTGTTGCTGGAACGCCTCCTCGGTCAACAACGCCATCGCCTGGGCTTCACTCATTCCCTGCACGTGCACGCCGTAATCCAGCAGGGTATTGGCGATCACCCGCAGGTTCCATTTCCAGTACATGAGCCAAAGCTCCGGCTCATAATCGCCATAGCCTTGCTCCAACATCATCCGCTCGGCATACACCGCCCAGCCCTCGATCATCGCGCCGTTGGCGAGTATGGATCTGACCAAGCTGGGAGACTGGTTGGCGTACAACAGCTGACTGTAATGACCCGGGATCGCCTCATGGATATTGAGGATCTGCAGCATCCACTGATTGTATTCCTGCAGATAGCTCTCGGCTTGCTCTGGGGTCAGCCCGTCCAAGGGCGTCACGTTATAGTAAGTATTGGCCTGCGGTTCAAACGGTCCGGGAGCCGAGATCGAGGCACCGGCGATCCCCCGCATGTGGCCGGTGTCTCGCGCACCACCAAGGGCTTGTCCGGATCCAGCGTGAGCAGATCCTGCTGCTCGACAAACTGCGCCAGCGCCGGGATCTGCCGCCGTACCTCAGCCACAAACTGCTCCGGTGCCACATGAGACTGCGACAGGTGATCCACCATCAGCCGCACCGCGTGCATTGAGTCTTCCGGTACCGGCGTGGTCGGCAGATATTTCGGCCACAGTTGCGCCGTGTTGCTGATCATCTGCCGCTGCGCCTGCGCCTTATCCTGCAGAGCCTTCTGATAGAGTTGTGCCGCGCTGCTTGCCACCTGAATATCCAAGGCAAACTTCTGCTCGTACAGGGCCTCACCCAACCGGAATGACCGTCCGCCCTGCTCTGGCAAGGTCGCCATGGTTCCCTCAAAAAAAAGGCGACATAGCTGAGGATAGCTTGGCGCGCCTCCAAATAATACCAATTCCATTATCTATTTGGTCAGTCTGGCCCATTCCCTGCTGCAAAGATGCCGCACTTGTTCTGCATCTTTTCGAAAGCTGTTCCAAGCATCTGCAACCTGGTCGACAATGTGGTCATAG